>JAGLML010000187.1 GCA_023140035.1 Thermoplasmatales archaeon | reverse complement strand
TTCAAGCTATTTCAATAATTCCAAAATAAAAAAGTATTATTAAAATAATGTAAACAATTGTTTAAAATCTAATAAATAACAGTGAGTGAGGCGAGGGAAATACCAGAAGTTAATCAATTGAATAAAAAAGGAATATCAAGAATAAAAACACATGATGAAATACTAGAGCCACTAAAGGAAATTGAATCAATTGAAGATAAATTAAAGAGCACAGAAATAACAGTGGAGACATTTGATGAACCAGTGTTTATCGAAGTAGAACAAGCTGAAATGAATGGGGAGATAAACAAAGAGATTCACTTCATAGAGGTACCAATTGGATCTGAAACAATAGAGAAAGTTCAGATTCAAAAGAAGGAAAAACAAAAACGTAAAATTCATTTCACGTCTAAACCACGGAGAAAAAAAACCCCAAAGGCGAACTTAAACCCAGTAATACTTTTATTTTAAAAATTAATGATCAAGGTAGTCTTGTAGGGTTTAACATTAAAAAACCAAAACCCAAGGCAGAGAGTAAACATAGACGAATCCTCCCGTTTAAAAAAGGTACCCCCAGGGAATCTGGAGATGAAAAGACAACAGAGGAGTCAGGGATAAAAGGAAAGATCAAAGGCATATTTTCACGAATTAAGTCAAAAACCTCTGGTGAAGAGGGCGGTTCGAAAATATCAAACGCATTAGGTAAAATCAAAGGTATTTTTTCAAGAAGCTAAACAAATAATAGTATTTTAGAGTGCACTCTTGAACCTAGCAGAAACAAATTGATTTATGTTACTTTTTACTTTTTAAAAAATCTCTTGCACGTTCTTTTCCATATCTCTGTTTTAAATATCGTAGATATTTCTTCTCATTATCAATGTTAAGGATAAACGCCATATTTTTTCACTCCTAAGATTGTATATTTGTAAATTTGCCTATTTATTGTTTGTTGTACAATTGTTATCAAAAATTGTGTAACAGGTTTGGTGTAACAAACTTAAAAATGAGAGAGAGTGGAAAAACAGGAAAAAGAAGTCATCCTTGACAATTTACCAGTACTATCTAAGTTGTTATTTCAGCCAAAATTTTATCTTATTTTCTTCTGCGTTTATTACCTTTCCTTCTATCTTCCCTTCCCTTGCAAGCCATCCAATCGCAGAAGATACATCTTCTTCTTCAATTCGCGCTAATCGAGAAATAGATACTACATCAATCTCTCCCCACGTATCAAGTGCTCTCCAAATCTTGCCAGCATCCTTTCCGATTTTGGAGGTTAAATTGGTTTCCCCTAATTTATAGGTGTTGTCCTCTTTACAAATTTTATTTTCTCTAGCGAGCCATCCAACTGCACTGTAGAACATATTGTTTTCAAGTTTTGTTCCCCATATAAGTTTGTTTTCTGTTAGAGGGCCCTTTGAATTTAGTGCTTTCCATACTTTACCCACACTTTGCTCAAAAGAGTCAATTATATCCATAAGGTATCTCGCCAAAAAAAGTTAATGCTTTGCGGAATTAAATACATTATGATTCTACAAAATTGAGTATTGAATCAATTTATGAAAAACTATAAGATAATCTTTTTAATTTGAGAAATGAGGTTTTGATTTATGCTAAGGATACACAAGACTAGTTTTGTTGCTAAGAGCGCTGTTATTATTGGAGATGTCACAATTGGCAAAAATTGCGGAGTTTATCCTCAGGCAGTTATTCGTGGCGATGAGAATTCCATAGAAATTGGGGATGGATCAAACGTTCAAGATTGTTGTGTGATACATGTAGATAAGGGTCATTGTGTGAAGATAGGTAAGAATGTTTCTATCGGACACACAGCGATGATACATGGAGCTATTATTGGTGACGAGTGTTTAATAGGCATCCATGCTACTGTGTTAAATGGAGCAAAAATTGGATATGGTTCAATCATTGGTGCAAATGCTCTGGTAACCGAAAATATGGAGATTCCTAAAAACAGCTTAGTCTTGGGTGTACCCGGAAAGATTGTTAAACAAGATGAAAGTTTTCTTAAAGAAGCTCGAAAGAATGCTGAGACGTATAAGATACTATCTCAAAAGCACAGACAAGGTACATTTACGGTTTATAAGGAGGACTAAATAATTCAGTTAATGGTTCATCTATTAGGCTACTCATAGACCTGATAGTTGTTGACGGTTTCAAATGATTGTTTCACTTCTTTTGTAGATTTTTATAAGAGAATGGAGTTGCAAAGAATTATCCCATCTATCCAAGAAAAGAAGCAATTCGCCAACATATAATATATGTGAGGGAGAAATTAAAATAACATAGAAATGTTCGGAGATGAATGGGGAAGTTTAAAAGCGAGGATAAAATTTCTCCGATACTCTCGTGATGTTTCCGGTTATTTCCTCGTCCTTTTCCCTCAATTTCTCATAATCTAATTTATTCTATCGAAATTCTAGTTTTCCAAATCAATTCTAATTATTATCACCACTCTCTTTCGAAATATGCAAGATCCATTCTGCTCCAATCATCTAAATCTGGTATTCCACGTGAGCCATCTGAATAATCTACTGTATAATACATGTAGCCATAGTTCATACAGCTTTTATATGGTCTGTTAATCAACCATCCTATTAAGCCACCATTGCGACTATGTCCAGGTATTGGCCAGAATCCAAAGGTATGACCTA
>JAGLML010000186.1 GCA_023140035.1 Thermoplasmatales archaeon | reverse complement strand
CCAATGTGGCTAATGGTTCGAGATGCGAAATAAATTTGCAAAACAGTCCCCAACTCCTTTTTAATGGTAAAAAAGTTCAAATCTCGTTTCCCAGCGCTTCTTTTACTCAGGTTTATATTCGAATCATTAACCTATGATGTTTAAGATAAAAAGAAAGATTAGATATGTTTACTCATTTCAATCTCTGTCGATAGCGCTTAAACCGGCAATTGCTAAAAATGCCACCGCAATAAAAAGGATTATTATTGCTGTATTTGTTCCCATAAAATCCAATTCCATATAATACGAAATGGCACCTATTACACCTATGGCCAATGCAATAGCCATTAGAACGGTTGTTATTATTGATTCTACTTTCATTTTTCGCCTCCTCTAAATTATTAGCATTTATTTTTGTTTATTTATCGCATTGGCTATTTTTTCCAGTCCACTATATATTATTCCTGCTCCCACTATTGCTGCTACTAATATCATAACACCTACAATTATATACGCGATTTCAATATCCATTTATTTGCCTCCTTTTAATACAATCCCAAAACAGTTACTTATTAATAAAATTCTTGTTGACAATTGTTTACACTTATTTCATCAACTTAATTATTTACCAGTAAAAGCGTATTCAAATCTCGTCCCCTGCACAATTCTTTACCAGAACCTAGACTATCTTTGGTATACTTCTGTTGATAAGCAATTTCCTAGTTCTGAGTAAACTTTTTATCCTACAGTTCTATCTGACCAGTATAACCAGATTAATATTATGTGGTGACCACAAAAATATCAATAATATTTAATGTTTTACCCAGAAGAATCTGGTGTAGTTGAGTGAGAGTGATTTTTCCAAGAATAGATACAAAGCTTTAAGAGTAAAAAATCACATTACCGGACATTTAAAAAACCAGTTTTTTCATGTAGTAAAATGGTTAAATGATTCATTATTAAATTCAATTGGGGCTATATTATGGCGATGCTTAGTCCAAGCTCGAAACGGTTCATAAAAACATTCCTAACAAATAAACTAATGCGCAAGGAATTCCCTTATTTTGGTTCACTGGAAGTTACACGTAGGTGCAATTCGAAGTGCTCTTTTTGTCCGATCGGAAATGAAAAAAAAGAGATCAAGGATGGTGAGGTGGGTACTGAAGCGATGAAAAAAATATTATCACAATTCAGTGATCTGAACACAATCGCTGTTTCATTCCTAGGTGGCGAGCCGTTCCTTCGTAAAGATGTGTGTGAGCTTGCGGAATATGGTCATAACAATAACCTAATCACTCAAGTTAGTACAAACGGTATCAATCTTGGCTCCATGGTTGATAGGGGCACGGCGGCCTTTGATGTGATAGTGATTTCATTAGATGTGGTGGACCGAGAACTGTATCACGAGATCCGTGGTGTTGATAAGTATGAGACTGTTGTTGATAATATCAAGGCTGCCCAAGAGCTATCTGAGGAAAATGAATGCAATATATTGATTAATACCGTAGTATGTTCAAAAAACCTTGACCAGATCCCAGATGTGATTAAGCTATCCAAAAAACTTGGTGTACGCGGTATCATGATCGATTTTGCAACCTTCCATGATCACTGGTTAGAGACTGTAAACGATGGCTCGCGATATAACCCTAAAGAGATGGATTGGCGAAATGATCGTAAGGGCACAAAAAGATTAATCAAACAGATTATCCAGATGAAGAAGGATTATCCTATTCTAACTTCGAAGGCATATCTGGAAACATTCCTCACAGAGAACTTTGATTTCAAATGTTATCCGAATCTTTTCTGTTGTGTTGGGAAGGAGGGCGAAGTTGCTATTCCGTGCTGGGACTCGAGTATCACCAAATTCTATGATATAGTGAACAAATACAACCTTAAGGAGCTCTGGTTCTCAGATGATGTGAAGGAACTACGTGAGAGGGTGACAGATTGTAAAAATTGTTATATGCACTGTATCGTAGAACCCAGTAAAGTGCTTGGTGCCACTACTCGCAACCTTAAAGATCTTATGGAATGGGTTGTTACATTTCGCAGTAGTGCGTTCAATGGCTGATCATTTGAGCCCGAACTATCTTTGGTACTGTAAGTTGTCTGATGGATGTGAGGATGATTGAACAGGCATTTATTTTTGCTTTTCTATTGCTTTGGCTATTTTTTCTAGTCCACTATATATTATTCCCGCTCCTACAATTGCTGCTACTAATATCATAACACCTACAATTATATATGCGATTTCAGTATCCATTTATTTGCCTCCTTTTAATACAATCCCAAAACAGTTACTTATTAATAAAATTCTTGTTGACAATTGTTTACACTTATTTCATCAACTTAATTATTTACCAGTAAAAGCGTATTCAAATCTCGTTTTAGGAAGTTACTTCTTTTTCAGACCTTTTATTTTTTCATACAATATTCATCTTTAAAATTATGTCCTATATTTACTTCTACATTTATCGCAGTGGTCTAAACCTGCTTCTATTATAACTCCACAAATACTGCAAGTGTTTTCCTTAGTTTTCTTTATCATTTTCCTCAATATCTTATATTATGTAGATAAATACTATAAAAACATTGTCTCATTATCCTATTTCTAATCTCATATACAGAGCTAGAAATCTGTTATAAACGGTTAAAAACGAACTAGCTCAGGTATTTACTGGTAAAA
>JAGLML010000185.1 GCA_023140035.1 Thermoplasmatales archaeon | reverse complement strand
TTGATACCTATAATCTCTTTCACGTTTTTATTGTTTGCAATATCCAAGAGACGTTGCGTAACAATGCCGTCAAATACTATTGTAGTAGTCTTATTGCCCTTCTTGATCTCGTCAGTTAATTCTCTGACAGGTATTTTCTTCAATTCTTTTCCGCTTTCATCAAGCAGTACTGCCTTAAGAGAACCCGAAATTTCATTAAGGATAGATTCGTAATTTTTCTGTTTATCAGTAACAATCTTGATTTCATCTTCCCTTTTTTCTTTCGTTTTAGAGAAGAATTCCCTCCTAATCTTCTGAGGTTTTTCTCCATTTACTTTTTTATTTTCGCCTATCTTTATGTTATACATATCCATATATTGCTCTTTTGGTATTTTGTTTTTTAATGACTTCATGATAAGCTTCTGAGGAATTTCTTCGACTTCTCTTGTTTGAGGTGCCCTAGCAACAAAATCTACATCTGCCACTTGCAATAGCTCTTTAAGAATAAGTTCACCGCCTCTATCTCCGTCAACAAAGATGGTTGTAATTTTTTCTTTGCTCAAGTCAGTGACTGTTTTAGGAACATTGGTTCCACCCACAGCAATGACATTTTTTATGCCATATTTCAAAAGATTGAGCACATCTCTTCTGCCTTCGACGACAACAATGGCATCGCTTTTTTCAATATTGGGTCCAGCTGGACAATGGTCTGGACCGTAGTTCGTGATTTCTTCAACTTGGACTGCCTGTCTAACATTATCTGCAATACTTTCTCCTTCAATTTTGCTCTTTTCCATTACTTGACTTAGCAGTTCTTTAGCTCTATCTATAACGTGTTTTCTCCGGGATACTCGTACGTCTTCGACTTCTCCTACTGTAATAACTGCTTTACAGGGACCTACTCTATCTATACTTTCAAAAGCAGCAGCAAGAATGACAGTTTCTACCTTATCAAGTGATGTAGGTAATATTATTGTACCTTCGCTTTTACCGCTTTTTGATTCTAATTCAACCTCTATTCTTCCTACTCGTGCAGATCGTTGTAATTCTCTTAAATCTAATTCTTCTCCGAGAAGACCTTCAGTTTGACCAAATATCGCTCCTACAACATCTGATTTTTCAATCACCCCATCTGCCCTAATAGTAGCCTTAATCATATATTTCGTAGTTGACGGATCAATTACCATTATTTTCACCTCGTTAAGTCAACTCTTTAAAAAATAGCACCTTATTCTGCCTTTATAGCAGAGTATAGGCATTTGCTTGTCATTTGCCTAACGATTTTGCATATACTGCTTGAGTAATTAATAATTTGAATCTCAATATGAGAGCACATTATTTATTAAGTGCCATTTTCCTTAAGTTGATTATTGGATAGTAATATAGAGGTTTCCGTCATATTTAAATGTTGTGCTTAGTATTCACGTTGAGGTTTTCCATGAGTGACAAAATCTTCATCGGCGTAGCTTGGCCATATGCAAATGGTTCGTTACATCTGGGGCACATAGCTGGCTGTTATCTTCCAGCAGATATCTTCGCAAGATATAACAGAATGAAAGGTAGGGAAGTTTTAATGGTATCAGGGAGTGATGAGCATGGCACTCCAATTACCATCACTGCAGAAAATGAAAAGACCACGCCCCAATCAATAGTAGATAGATATAACAAGGAACATACCGACAATATGGATCAACTGGGCATTTCTTTTGATTTATTTACACGTACCACTACAGATAACCATGAGTCTGTCGTGCAAGATATATTTTCAACATTATATGAGAAAGGGCATATCTACAAGAAAAGTATAGATGCTTTTTACTGTGAGAACTGCTCTCGTTTTTTACCAGACAGATATATTGAGGGAACATGTCCTCACTGTCACAGTGAAAAAGCGAGGGGTGATCAATGTGATAGTTGCGGCAAGCTATTAGACTCTTTAGAGTTAGAGAATGTAAGATGTAAATTATGTGGGGGAACTCCAGTAAAACAATCAACCGTTCATCTTTTCTTTGCACTCAGTACTTTTGAAACAAAGCTGTTTGATTGGATGAAAGACAAAAAACACTGGAAGTCAAATGTTTTAAAATTTACGCACAACTGGCTTAAGAATGGACTGCAAGATAGAGCGATTACTAGAGATATGAGCTGGGGTGTAAAGGTACCTGTTTCAGGATTTGAAAATAAACGTATCTATGTGTGGTTTGATGCGGTTATTGGTTATTTTGCTGCAAGTAAAGAATGGTCACAAAAACAAGGTAAACCATCAAAATGGGAGGAATGGTGGAGAAACAAGGATGTCAGACATTACTATTTCCTAGCAAAAGATAACATTCCGTTCCATTCCATCATATGGCCATCAATACTTATGGGGTATGATGAATCATTAAATCTGCCATATGATATACCAGCAAACGAGTATCTCTGTCTGAGTGGTGAACAGTTTTCTAAAAGCAGAAGCGTTGCCATATGGGTTCCAGATATTCTTAAGAAATTTGACCCAGATGCAATCCGTTATTACCTATCAATTAATATGCCCGAAAACAAAGATTCCAATTGGTTGTGGAACGATTTCGTTGCAAAGAATAATGATGAATTAGTTGGAACATACGGGAACTTCGTTCATAGAGTTATTACATTTACCCAGAAAAATTTCGCTAGCATCCCTAAAAAAGGCAACCTTAAAGATCTCGATAGC
>JAGLML010000184.1 GCA_023140035.1 Thermoplasmatales archaeon | reverse complement strand
CTTCCTCTAGGCACAACTAATTTTTTCAATCCCTTTTTATCCTCCCACAAAACCCAAGGATTGGTTTTTTAAAGAAAAAGATGTTGTGGAATTGTAGTTCAGAGGAGAATAACTATGCCTAAAAGCAGTAAAAAACAAATTGATGAAGATGATAAGACGTTCCTTAAAATGCTTCAAAAAAATTCTGGAGATAGCCCTGAAAATATTGCGAAAAAATGTGGTTTTTCCAGACAGAAAGTATGGAGAATCAAAAAAAGACTGGAAAAAGACAAAACAATCTGGGGATACCCTGCAGTAGTAGATGATGAAAAATTTGATGTAACACGATATATAATGCTTGTTAAAAGGTCTTCTAAACCAATAGGTGATGCAATTAATAAGATGATTAACCCAACCTTTCAAAAGAAAGGTGAAGAAGTTGGAGTTAATATTATATCTGGTGGTTATCTTCATGGTAAGTATGATTGGGTAATCATTTTCACGGCTGAAGATATTAAAAATGCGAAAAAATTAGGTGAAATCCTATTTACAGAATACCCACAAATGATAAAGGAAGTTGAAATCATGGAGTATGTTTTCACATTTAAAGAAGGTGGAATGGAAAACCCCGAAATGAAGAAAATGCTAGAGTTTTTTTAACGTTATGAAATTGTAGATTTGGAGGAGAAAAAATGAAAGAATGTAAAAGAAAAATTTGTGTATGGTATGATGAGAAATTAGAGAACAATTGCCTAAATACTAGTAAGGTATGCACCCAACCACAAACAGAAGATGAACGATGTCCAGCTTTTGAAATTGATAACGTTAAACATAATATATAAAATTACAAAACTCTCTGATTTTAATGATTAATCCGTGCTAATGCTTGACCGTTCATAGTATATAAAGGTGACGTTTTTGTAGATTTTCCTAGTAATTTGTAGAATAAACTATTTGTCGGCAAATATCTTAATCTGTTAAACTGTCATTTTGACAAAATTACATTTTTCTTGCGATGCTATTTTTAAAAGCAGCAATTATAAAGATGCAATTAAGCAATTAAAGGAATCTTAATTACAAACCCGATGCGAGATCTCTTATCACACTTTCTTTGTCTTTTGCCTTTACGATGCCGCTTGCAAGGAGAACCCCCTCTGCACCAAGTTCTATTGATTTTGCAACATCCATTCCATTTTTTACCCCAGCCCCACAAAGAACCTTCACATTTTTATCAATATCTTTTACAGCTTCCACTGAGCCACTAACAATACCTGGATCAGCTGTTGTAACAGATATATCGCCTCCAATAAGTTCTGGAGGTTCTACTGCTATAAAATTTGGTGAAAACACTGCAGCTGCTTTTGATGTTGAAATATTGTTTGTGCATACTATATGATCTAAGTTTAACTCTTTTGCCCGAGTTACACAAAAGTCAATGTCAGCCAGTTTCAATCTATGTTCGCTGTGATTTATCAAAGTTCCTACGGCTCCTGCCTCCATTACCGACTCAGGTAATGTCCATCCTGTATGACTTCCTGGCGTAATGGGATCAATGTGTTCTGCAAACACTGGAATTTTTACTTTTCCTGCACATGTTGAAATATCTGTAGCTTGTACTGCAATAGCCATACTGGCACCAATTTCCTGTGATATTTTATCCATTAATTGGGCAATTTCTAAAGCGTTAATACCTGTAGCTTCAGCATAAGTTTTTACATTTAGAACAATGGTTGGTATTTTTAACATGTAATTCTCCTCAAATTTATGTAACCAGTAATAAACGAGCCCAATAAATATCTTTCATTGTTTCTCAAAATTAGATATTAAACAAAAAGTTAAAAGAAGTGAAAGGAAATTTTCAAAAAGATATTTTAAAAATTTTAGGTTTATATGTCTAAACTTCCTCTAAACGATCCAAATATGTAGAAATTGCCGAGATATCCTTTGAAATTGTTTGGTATTTGGAAGCGATGAAGTTTAACTACCCCATAGGTTATTCCATCAGGTTCGATTGTTCGGAAACTTAACCGTAGTGCAAGAAAATTAATTGTTTTTCCATCTTGAGATACCTTTGGAAATAAAACTATTCCTCGTATTATCGTTTTATCAAATATGCCTGTTGTTCCGCACTCATATCCAACCTCGGAATTCAATCCTGCTGCTATTGGTATAGTTGCCAACATCATCATGCAGACCAATATGCCTACTACTTTTGACTTCATAACAATCATACCCCATTTGTTTTATTATTTTGTAGTTAATTTGTGTAATATATATATGTTTCGTAAAAAATACACCATGTTAAATAAAAAATACTTACTGACATATTGCTTGCCTCGAGACTGCATTTTTTATTACTATCAGCTAATCATTAAGAATAAATACTTATTGTCTTTTCAGTGTCTCTTGCTATGAAGATCCAAACTGAATGTGTCCCCTGTCTGTTAAAAAGAATCATATTTGAAGCAAAGCAAAGTTCCGATGATAAAACACTACAAACTAAAGTGATAAGAAATGCCTGTAAGATGCTTTCTGAAATCTATAATCCAAACGAATGCAGTGCAGTAATCGCTACAAAGGTTCACAAAATGGTTTATGACACTTTAGACGATAAAGATCCTTATGCTGAGTTAAAAATCAATAGCAATCTAATTGCAAAATCCTTGCTTCCAAAGATGGAGAAACTCGTTAAAAAATCTGATGATCCATTAAA
>JAGLML010000183.1 GCA_023140035.1 Thermoplasmatales archaeon | reverse complement strand
ATATACCAAAAACTGCACAAGGTCTCGATGTAGACAAAATGTTAAAAGGTATAAAAAATATTTCAGAGTGATTTATTATGACTGGGTATAAATGCGGATTATGTAAAAAAACTGTCCAATTTGATGTAAAGAATATTGGTATTCAGTGTCCTTATTGCGGTAGCAAGGTGTTCTATAAAGAGCGACCGACAGTAGCCAAACGTATCAAGGCAGCATGAAGAAAAAAGCTTCCTTTATTTTTAATTTTGATTCTTTTAAGGATGCTAAACTAGTAGCAGAATCACTTTCTCCGGAAGTAAAACATAAAATTCCAAAAGCAAACGTTGAAATCTCTCTTTCTAAGAATGCTCTTTCTTTAAAGATTGAGTCCGATGATGTAAGCACTTTGAGGGCAGCTTGTAATTCATATCTACGCTGGGTAAATACTGCTATTAACGTTAATCAACTTGTTTAGATTTCTATTGTTTCTCTTCTACCTGGGCCAATAGATACTACGGCAATAGGAACTTGTAGTTCTTTTTCAATGAAGTTAAGATACTCCTGTGCCTCTTTAGGTAGATCTGAAAATTTTGAAGAGTTTTTGTCTATTTCATCCCATCCCTTGAATTCTTTATAGATTGGTTTACATTGTTTCACGTCTTCAATGTTTGCTGGGAAGTAATCAATTTTTTTACCGTTTAGTTGATAGTGAGTACAAATTCTTACTTGTTTTAAGCTGTCTAATACATCAAGTTTTGTTATCGCTAGCTTTGTAATGCCAGATATCATGCAAGCATGTCTTACTACTACAAGATCAAGCCATCCACATCTTCTTGGTCTACTTGTTGTTGTACCAAATTCGTGGCCTTTTTGTTGGAGGTATTCTCCAATCTTATCAGATAGTTCTGTGGGGAGTGGTCCTTCCCCAACTCTAGTTGTATAGGCTTTTACAATGCCTATAATTTCGTTAATGTATTTTGGTCCTATGCCTGCGCCAATTGATGATCCACCAGCAATGACGTGTGAAGATGTCGTATATGGGTAGGTACCAAAATCAACATCAAGCATTGTTCCCTGTGCACCTTCAAACAGGATGTTTTTACCTTTTTGTATTGATTTGTTAAGTTTGATATGAGTGGTTGTAATATAATTTTTCAATTGTTTTCCGTAATTGCTATATGCCTCTAGAATTTCCCTTTTATCGACTTTTTCATCTATTCCATAGATATCTATAATTTTTTGTTTGATTGGAACTATTCTGTCAAGCAATTTACTTAACGTTTTTTTATCAGTTAGATCAATTGCTCTAATACCTTTTCGTGAGACTTTATCACTGTAGCATGGTCCGATACCTCGTTTTGTAGTACCAATCTTTTTTTCATCAAGATACTGTTCTTCAGCACCATCTAATATTTTATGATAAGGCATTATTATGTTTGCTCTATCGCTAATAAGAAGTTTTGGTTTTATACCACGTTTTGTAAGTTCATTAATTTCGTTAATTAAAATTTCTGGATCTATTACGACGCCATTGCCAATCACGCCAGTTTTCCCTTGTATTACACCAGACGGTATCACATGAAGTTTATAGATTTCATCTCTAACTTTTATGGTATGACCTGCGTTATTTCCACCTTGAAATCGCACGACATAGTCAGCATCTTTTGAAAAATAGTCTACAACTTTTCCTTTTCCTTCATCGCCCCATTGTGTACCAATAACTAATGTAACTGCCATTTCCTTCACTCAAATGGCAATGGAAAAGATGTACATAAATATGATGTTAGCTACTATTTTTTTTCACAGAAATATCGATACTAGGTGGTTTTTCTAAATGTTTTTTAACTGTACATAAACCCGCTGTTTTTATTATTGCATTTTTGTAATTATCTGGAAAATCTTTTGGAACTTGAATTTCCATACTTATTTGATCTATCATATGTGTTTCCTGGTTTTTCTCTATTCTTAAAATCATTTTGAGTCCATCTGTGGAGATATTTCGTTTTTGGCAAAAGTTGAGGACATAAATTCCTGTACAAGTACCAATGGATGTTAGAAAAAGTGAGAATGGTTCAGGAGCTGTACCCCCTCCTCCTTCATGTTTTGGTTGATCGGTTTTTATTGTAAAACCGTTATATACTGCATCTACTTTTTTACCGCCTGGAAAGTTAATTTCCATATCCATTTTTATTTCTCCATTCAACGTTAGTTTACCTTTAAATGTATCACAAGGTTATCAATTTTTTCTATGTTCTCCTTAATAAATTCATTTGGTTATCTGCTACATGTCTTTCACATTTTACACGAAAAGTATCGTTGACGAAGGTTTTATAAAATAGATGCTATATCGCCAGATAAATGCCTAACGATTGGAACAATTTTGGACAAATAAATAGAGAAACGAGTTTAGATTTAGAATTTCTTAAAAAAGAAGTGGGTCAACGTTTTCCTTTTTATGAGATGAAACACGACATTAAAACCGCTGCATTTTTCTGCAGAATAGATGAAGAAACTCTTGAAGAAAAGTTTGATTCGTTAAGAGCATCTCTTTCAGAGAAAGGATACATTCCAATGCTTCGTTATGAAAAAGGAGAACACGTTATTTATGTTATCAAAAAAATAGAAAGAAAAGAAAAATCTATATGGATTAATATTTCTCTTTTGATTGCAACGATTATTACCGTATCTCTTACAGGATCAATTCTGTACATGGG
>JAGLML010000182.1 GCA_023140035.1 Thermoplasmatales archaeon | reverse complement strand
TAAATTAAGAGGTTCCTCTAATATTATTCCCCTTGCGTTATCCTCTCTTCCATTTTTTGCAAAATGTAAAAAGCATTAATTTCCCTCCTGGTCTATAATGCCTCGATATAGTGTTTTTCAACCGTAACTCCCTATGTAACAGGGGAAAAGTAGGGTTATAAACAGTTATGATATTCTGTTTGCAAGAAAAAAATGGTTAAAAAAACAAAGAAGTTTTCCAATTATAAGTTAGACAGTAGTCTTTCTATGAATCCCAGTCATCCCGATAGGTTTAAACTAAGTATATATTGTCGAAACAATAAAACAAACAAATATCTGAGATCTGATAATTTTCATAAGGATGGAAGATGGCCTGTTCATGTACATGATCCAAACTCGAAAGGTAGAAAATATGATCTTGTTATAGGAGGTAAAACTCTAATAGCACACTATATAGCTACATATCTTGACTCAGTTAAAGAAATAAAATTAATAGAAAAAGAGGAAGATCTCGAGGTTCTAGAATTAAATATCTATACAATTTTGAATGATATTGTTAAGGAAATCGCAGAAAACGAAAGGGAAAAGTAGGGTTATAAAGGTAGTAGATATTTAGAATTTGGTAAAATGACGAAGAAAGAAGAATCATGTCCATTAACCCCATCTGATTGGGTACAACTCTTAATGTCTGATCAAGATCAGGCGAGATCAATACATTATCCAGAGGAAATATCTGTCTTAACAAAAACAGTTATCCTATTGGCAATAACAAGTATTTGCGTAAATTTACTTATGTTAGTATTTGATAACTTTAATATTAATCCAACCTTGAAACAGTGGTTTTCCATTGCATTACTCTTTATTTTTGCTTACATTGTTGTAGTATTGATAAAAATTCTTAAAAGAATTTCCGAATTCAAAGCAATGTTAGAAAGTGATGTTGTAGACAAAGAAGATAAAATCATCGAAGATATAATTGATGGCAAACTGACAGATACTAATGAAATAAGAAAAAGATACAAAGAAATTTAGTTGTCAACCATTATCACGATATGTGGGTTAAGTTTATATACTAAAAGAAATCGTGTTACAACCTAACATTATTTTATTAATTTTATATACAAAAACAAAACACTAAACGTTTATTTGGTAATAAATACAATCTCTTTTGCTTCCTCAGGTGTTGATACTTGTCCTACAATCATCATTTTTTATCACTCCTCACTCCCTATTTTGTCCGTTTGCTTATTAAGGCCTTGTTGTACAACTGTTATCCAGCATCTTTACGCCTGTTACCCAAAAATTAATTGCCAGTTTTTAGCAATACTGAAATTTTACAAAACTTTTAAATTATTGTTATGTCATTCTTAAAATGTCGAGAGAGTTGAGCATTATGACTGAGATAAGTCGTGTTGTTATACCAGTAGACAAATCGGAAGCATCAAAAATAGCTGTAGAACAAGGATCGCATATTGCAAAATTACTTGGTGTTGATGTTGCGATAATATCCATCGATGATTCTCAACAGTTTATTGCCTCTGCAACCCTTGAAAATAAACTAAAAAAGGAACATGAATTATCACTTGAGGAGTTCAAAAAAACTGTAGAGTCGAAAGAAGTAAATGCTACAACAGAAATTATAGTGGGACTTGCTCCAGCTCAAGAAATTGTTAAGTATGTAAAGGATGACGATCTTATTATTATGGCATCTCACTCTAAGAAGGGGATGGATAAATTTATTTTAGGAAGTGTATCTGAGGAAGTAGTACGTCGTGTGAATTGTCATGTGATGATACTAAAACCACAATTAATTGAAGGTAAGTAATTATTTATAGTTTATTAGAGCATCTAATCCTTGTTGTCATCCTTTTTCTCATCGTCTTTTACCTTGTAATCTGCATTTATTGTTTTATCATCATCGGATGGTTTCCCTTGCCATGATTCATCAGTATCTGTATCTCCTGCGGCTTGTTGTTGCTGTTGTTGGGCTGCTTGCTGATATATTGTTGCAGAAGCCTTCTGCAAGACTTGCATTAATGTATCTGTCTTCTCTTTTATCTTATCTATATCATCACCGGTTAATGCTTCTCTTAGCTCTTTTAATGCCTTTTCAATGTTTTTCTTATCATCTTCGGAAAACTTGTCCTTCAGTTCTTCCATTGTTTTCTCCGTATTGTGAACAAGCGCATCTGCAGTATTTCTAACTTCTATCTTTTCTTTGCGTTTTTCATCTTCCTCTTCATGCTCCTTCGCTTCTTCTTTCATTCTTTCTATTTCGGCATCAGAGAGTTTTGTTGATCCAGTAATACGTATAGATTGCCCTTTTCCAGTTCCCAAATCCTTTGCTGAAACGCTTAAAATACCGTCCACATCGATATCAAAGGCGACTTCTATCTGTGGTATGCCTCTTGCAGCCGGAAGTATTCCATCTAGATGAAATCTGCCGAGACTTTTATTGTCGGCAGCCATTGACCTTTCACCCTGCAGGACATTAATTTCAACGCTCGGCTGGTTATCTGCCGCAGTTGAAAAGATCTTACTCTTTTTTGTGGGAACGGTGGTGTTACGTTCAATAAGAGGAGTTGCTACTGATCCAAGTGTTTCGATACTTAAGGTTAAAGGGATAACATCCAGTAAAACAATATCTTTATCGATATCTCCAGAAAGAATGCCTGCTTGTATTGCTGCACCTGCGGCAACGCACTCCATTGGATCTACATC
>JAGLML010000181.1 GCA_023140035.1 Thermoplasmatales archaeon | reverse complement strand
AGGTCTTTGTTATCGTATCGGTTTACAACTACTTTCGCATTCTTTGGGAGTTCCATATCCCCCATATGTTCAGCAATAATCCTGGGATTTGATATCTCTGAAAAACTCCAGTTATGTGTAGGTCGTGATGCAGGTTGCGTTGGATTTGTCTTCTTCATCCCCAATTCGATTGCAAGTCCGACAGAAATAATTCCAATAATTATGCCTATGATGACTGACAATACATCCATTTTATATCCATCCTCTTAAATGTAATTCATTATCATAGATAAATAGATTTGCCTTCGCAAAATAAAAATAGAGGAGGGCAACCTTTATGTTTATTTTGGTTATTCAGGACAAAAACACAAGGGTTTTATTCTATGAATAAAAAAGAAATTGAGACAAAGATAAAAGAGCTAAAACAGAAACATAATGTAGTAATTCTCGCGCACAACTATCAACGTCCGGAAGTGCAGGATATTGCTGATTTTCTTGGTGATTCATTAGGTCTGGCTATGAAAGCTACTGAAACAAATGCAAAGGTGATAGTGTTTTGTGGCGTAGATTTCATGGCTGAAAGTGCAAAGATACTTAATCCAGATAAGATCGTAGTTCATCCTGATGAAAAAGCACAGTGTCCTATGGCTGCTATGGTAGATGTTGAAAGCCTCGGCTGGTTTATAGAAAAAAATCCCCAGGCAGAAGTTGTTGCATATGTTAATACAACTGCTGATGTAAAAGCACAGACAGATATTTGTTGTACATCATCTAATGCATTAAAAGTAATAAAGAGTGTGAAGAAGAAAGACATCATATTTATTCCTGATACCAATCTTGGACTTTATGTTAAGCGATTCATACATGATAAGAATCTTATTTTATGGCCTGGTATCTGTCCGACTCATCATAAAATTAATAAGGATGAAATACTAGAAATTAAAAGACAGCATCAAGATGCTGAGATTATTGTGCATCCTGAATGTAGACCTGAGGTAATAGATATCGCAGATCATGTGTTTTCAACCCAGGGTATGGTTAATTATGTTTCAAAAGCGGATTCAAAGGGATTTATAATCGGCACAGAAAGAGAGCTTTGTTACAGGTTGAAAAAAGAAAATCCTGATAAAACCTTTTACTCGTTAAAATCGGCCGTTTGTCCCAATATGAAAAAGATAACCTTGGAAAAAGTTTTAAAGAGTATGAAAAGTTTAGAACCAAAGATAGAATTATCTGAAACGATAATGCAGAAGGCGAGGTTGCCTTTGCAAAGAATGATGGATATAGGGCGAGGCGATTAAATGAAAAAAATTTTTATGGATTATGCCTCTACCACTAAGGTAGACAAAGAAGTAATAGATGCAATGTTGCCTTTTTTTTCTGAATATTTTGGAAACCCTCTTTCGCTTCATTCATTTGGACGGGAAGCACACGAACGTCTTGATCAATCGAGAAAAAAAGTGGCTGATCTGTTAAATGCAAAGGAAGATGAAATTATATTTACAGCAGGAGGAACTGAGTCAGATAACATTGCAATTAAAGGTGCAGCTTATCAAAATAAAAATATAAGGGGATCAAAGGGACCTCACATTATTACCTCTGCAATTGAACACCCTGCAGTTTTAGAGGCATGTAAACACCTAGAGACACAAGGATTTAAAGTAAAATATCTTCCTGTGGATAAATACGGTATTATAAAAATTGATGATTTAAAGGATTCTATTTCTGAAAACACTTTTCTAATCACCATAATGCTTGCTAACAATGAAATTGGTACAATAGAGCCCATTGGAGAAATCGGTAAGATAGCAAAAGAAAACAACATTCCCCTTCATACTGACGCTGTGCAGGCTATTGGAAAAGTACCCATTGATGTAAATAAGTTAAACATCGATTTGCTTTCTATTTCCTCTCACAAGATCTATGGGCCAAAAGGTGTTGGAGCTTTATATATTAAAAAAGGTGTGAAACTTCAACCCATTGTTCATGGAGGTGGACATGAGGGGGGGTTAAGGAGCAGTACGCATAACATGCCCGGGATTATCGGACTAAGTAGGGCTTGTGAGCTGGCAAAGAAAAGAATGGAGAAGGATACAAAATACATTAAAAATTTAAGAGATAAATTGATTAAAGATGTGTTAAAGATAGAAGAAAGCTATCTTAACGGTCACCCTGAGAAACGACTAGTAAATAATGCCCATTTTCGCTTTAATGGCATCGAAGGGGAATCATTACTTTTAAAATTGGATGAAAAAGGAATTGCTGCTGCTACAGGCTCTGCATGTTCTTCTAAGAAATTGCAGGCATCGCATGTGCTTACAGCTATAGGATTAAGTCCAGTTGAAGCTCATGGCTCAATGAGACTTACTTTGGGGCGAGAAAGTACAAAAGACGAAGTTTCGTATGTTTCTGAAGTGCTGCAAGAAGTAGTTGATCGACTAAGATCGATGTCTCCATTATGGAATAGATGAGATGCTTATATGTCAACCTCAGTGGAAATTGATGGATGGAAATCAGATATACGTTTTTCATCGAGCCATCTTTTATCAGGTCATAAAAAATGCAGATTCTTACACGGACATACCTATGCAATTCATTCTCATGTGTATGGGGAAAAAGACGAACAAGGATTCATAGTTGATTTCTCATTGTTGAAATCTATTCTCAGGGAAATTGCAGATAAATTAGACCATAGGATTTTGATTCCAGAGAAAAATGAGAGTGTTGCTGTAGCGAAGAAAGAAAT
>JAGLML010000180.1 GCA_023140035.1 Thermoplasmatales archaeon | reverse complement strand
CCAACATCTGAATCGAGAACGTGTAAATCCATCAATGTTCTTACCGTTACACCAACAGAAGTAGCAACAAGGATTAGGCCGATAATAATACTATCTTGTTGTGAAAAGCCGAAAAACATGCCAACAACAATACCCAATATTAATGGCAAAACCATCCCGCCGATAGCTACAAACGACGACGGTTTTTCCATCTTTTTTAGTTTGGGCAAACTTGTTTGTAACCCCGATATGAAAAGCAAGAATAATATTCCCATCTCTGCTAATAACTTGAACTCCTCAGAAGTATAATTCAATTGAGGTAGTAAAAAAGTTAAATTTAAAAAAGAAAAACTTTGTCCAGAAAAAACTACTGCTCCCAGGCCTCCCAGAACTATACCTGCTATTATTTCACCTATCACTGCAGGCTGTTTGAGTCTGTCAAATATATACCCTAAAATCCTTGCAAATATGAGAGCTAAAGCAATTAATAATACAACATCAAATACCGTCAAAATCAACCTTCTTCATTTTCTGTTATCGAATGATATTGAGTGGCATCATAATATTTTCTAATCAACTGATGCAGGGTAAGTTCCCCTATTATCTCCTTACCTTCCAATACAGGAAGTCTTCGTAACCGATGTTTTGTCATCTTTTGAAGGACATCGACAATTTTATCATCTTGATTACAGGTGATAAGCCGTACACACATAATATCTGCCGCGGTTTTTGCTGTACCATGGTGAATCGATTTTATATCGGGCATACCAAATACATACGATGGGAATTTTATTGGAGCCAGTATTGAAAGAACATCGTGTTCTGTTATCACGCCTACGAGTTCCTTATTTTCTTTATCTTTTACAACCCAGATGTGGTTTCTTGCACCTAATATACTTAGGATATGATGGATATCTTCATTTTCTTCAATTATGGGCAGATCCCATATCCTTTTATCCATCACCTGTTTTACAGTGAGTTCATAAAAATCAGGAATCAATCGTTTTGCCATGATAAAACCATAAAGCCCAAAGTTGTATTTAAAAGCTATTTACTTTTATCTTTCTTTTTAGAACTCTTTTTTAATTTTTTATCGACCTGGGATTTAATATCGTATACTCCTTCAAACCACTTATCTTCCTTTTGCTCTTCAATCTCTCCAGTTAACTCATTTATCTTGTATTTCATATGATCTTTTCCTTTAAACCACTCATATTCGTCCTTTTTATGGTAGGGTATGACCTTCTCTACTACCTTCTCTACTTCTTCCTTTTCTACTACATATTTTGTTTCCTTCTTTTTTTCTGGTCTTTGAATCCTTATCTCTTCTACCCGTGGTCCTTTTTCTGGCAACGGCAATTTTTCTTTGGCTTTTGTACCTGAATGTGTTTCTATTGAACTGCCCTTGTTTGCAAAATTTTCTTTTTTATCTTTAATACTTTTCTCAGGAATATCAGCTTTAAGTTCAATTGTCGGTTTTGGAAGCTCTTTTCTAACTCTTACAAGCAACATTGCAAACATGAGGACAAGTACCGCCGCAATGATAGGTGCTAAACCATCCATGAATATACTCTCCGGCACATTTTCTGCACGTATTGTGGTTGAGCCTACAAAATATCCTTCCTTAAAGGCTTTAATATTGATCTCGACATCATCGGTAACGTCTGGTGCAGTAAGATATGCCATGCCATTTGAACCAGTAATATCTGAGTCGTCTTCAGAACCATCTACATCCAAATATACAGTGGAACCCTCCACCCTATTGCTATTCTGATCCCAAACAATCACACAAAAGCTCTCTTTTTCCTTAACCGTTCCACGATCTGTCGTAACCGATAATTCTCCCTTTAAAACATTAATTTCTTGTTCAGCCGAAGTGTATCCATCCTTTAATGCAGTTATAACAAACTTAGGATATTCTCCAAAATCTGGCGTTTCTACGGTTATCCATGGTAATTCCTCACTAGTTATACACGGGACCTCCCAAGGTACACTTACAGTAACATTATAGACATATCCATACTGATTTTCACAGCCTATTGCTATGTCATATTTTTTGCCCTCTAAAAATATATTTTCTTCTATTGGAAGACATGTTTCTGAATCGTGAACAACAATAAAAAGCGTATTTTCTTCTTGGGCTGAGGAACCTAATGAAAAAAGAACACTAGTTAATACTAATATACAAATCGAAAACGCAAAACAAATGTGACATCTTTGATGCTTTTCTATCTTAATCCACCACCTTTTTTTTGTGATAATTTCGGGTTTGTAACTCTATAGAATAAATATTTCTGTAACATGTCGTTTTGATAACGTTTTTCTCGTGTTGCAAATGCTGTTTACTGCCCTCATATTACCTCACCAAATCCTACATGTTATACTCTGTGATTTATCATATATAAATATAACGTGCAAAAATGTCAAAATTACATTATACCTAACTCAAATTGAGAGAGGTTATATTTCAGCAAGACGTTGCTTTAATTCTGTTATAATATCTACAGACGTGGGATCAATGTTTCTTAAAATGGCAAGATAACAACTAAGGAAATCTCCTAAGCACATTATATACATTATTTTTGCCAGTCTACTTTTTCCTTTTGGATGTATTTCAATAATGTTTGCAACAGAATCTTCAAAAAGACTTATCATAAAGTTAAGACGTGTTGACATATTCAGAGATTCATTGTCTTTGTCTCTAAACAGAATACAAGAAAAATTTTTTGATACTTCGGGATTTAAAGACCAGCCAACTATGTCATTATGATTACTTTCAGAAACGACATCTTC
>JAGLML010000018.1 GCA_023140035.1 Thermoplasmatales archaeon | reverse complement strand
GAATCATCCACGGATGTTTCCAATTCTACAGAAGATACTGGATGTTTTGAGGTTGAATACTGGATAAAGAAGTTGGTATAAAACTACGGATTGAATCAAATGAACTGTAGAAAGTGTAATAAGAAATTATCCCAAGATGAAGAACAGAATAGAATCTGTTTTGAATGTTTGTATGATGTAAAAGATAACCATACTAATATTATTGATGCCTGAGTCTATAGATTTTATATTGTTACGTTCTAAATATTTTCAGCGGAACGTTTACAGATGTACACACAACTAAGTTACTATGGGAGAATAGATGCTTTTAGATGTGTAACGTTTAGGGGTTTGTAACGGTTTGTAACAGATACTGTAACACTATAGTAGTATGGTAGTATAGATACTCCTATGGGTATAGTAGGTTCTAGATATGTGGTGTTACCAGATATGAGTAGTATCTGGTACGATAGCGTGTAGTATTATGGAATGTGTAGTGTTATACTACTATCTGTAGATACAGCCTACCTGTAGGGTGGGAAGTATTATATTATATATATAATACGCAAAACAGATACCCAACAGGAGGGGGAAAAGACTCCGTTCAACTTTTTAGGTATCTATAAGGAGAAAAGTGTTCAACTTTCTTTATATTCAATCAATTCTTTAAGATTCTTATAGACCTTTTTTAACTCAGTTATTGGTTTAGTGTGTGCCCCTCTTGAATCTCCCTTCTTATGAATCTTGAACATCTTTTGAATCTCATCAGCATTCACATCTAACTCAATATGTTTCATCAAATCTTGCATTAATCCTCCTTTTTCATATCGCCTATAAGATTCAAACAAACTATCTTTGACTTCTTCACTGATAACTTTTCTGACTGAATCATTAAATGTGACAATCCTGTCCCCGACTTCTTTCATAGGTGTGAATTCTGTTCTTAAATTATAATTTAGTGCAAAAATTGGCATCCATTTATCATTAACATGCATCAACATCTTAGGTTCAGGAAACCAGGCATATGAGAATATAATTCTGGGATAACGCAATCCTCTATTTCTATGGAAAGCTTGATAGATTTCATCGAACCATATGGTATTTACTGATATCAGTGGGAATTCAGACACGAAGTCTGCATTTTTATAGCGTACAAGATCACCCAAACCAGATTTAGTTATTAACTTGCTATCCATTGATATTCTGATTCTTGCCTTTGAATCAGGAGAATCATAAATGTCTGGAAAGGCTGATTCAACAGGTGGAGGTGCCCCTAATCTCGCTTCTGTTACATCATCTTCATTTATATCAATTAAGAAATATTTTCTAATCAAAGTGTCAATATAATCCTTATCTGGTTGATAATTATCATCAGTCCAAGATGGGGGAAAAGGTATCCATGCACCAATTATTATCAATACAAGTTTGTCCTCAAGCTTATTTGTGCCTCTGAGATTCCCATAATATTCTACATCGAAATTCATTGATTCAAATAACCAACTCAATTTTTTATAAGTAATAATACCAATATTAGCGTCACCAAATATCTTCCTTAACTTATGTAAATCATTTAATAACCAAGGCCAAGTCGTATCCTTCTTTTCGGTGAAGCTAATCTTTGGGAAGGCCCCCTTTGGATGCATACGATATATAACTGTATCATAACTTGTCACATCAGATTTCAATACCTTTACTCTTAGATTTTTAAAGCCATTGAATGATTTTGGTCGTATCTTCTGCATCTCACCGTTATAGGATTCGATGAAATATGAAAACAGATTCTTATTGAATGTTGCATCAAGAATTACAATTGGAATTTTCCTATTCACAACATCAAGAGCATGGTAATAAATTGGTAGGGAATACAAATCAATTTTATAGTCATATATCCTACTAAATCGAAGATAGTTCAGAATATTATTGGGATTAAACTCTTTATACACATCTAATTTCCTACCTCCATATATTGATCTGATTAATGATTTATTGTAGAGTTTTTCTATATTCGTTCTGACTTCTTCATCCCAAAAGAATCCTTTGTTTTCAATCTGTTTGATGTATTCAAGAGGTGCACCAATCTTCTCAAATACTCTGGATATTTTATCCTTGTTCCATTCGTAAGTCTCAATATGTGTAATTGATTCATCCAGAAATACAATATTTGGATTTGCCTTCTTAAAGTGGTCATCAGTTAAATAGTGAAATGGTGCAAGCACTCGTTTAGTATTCTTGAATTGTTTAAGATATTCATCATAAGCTTTATCAACAGGGAAATTCTCTTTAATGAAATCAATTGGCAGTCTAAATTCCATTAGCTTGTCTATTCTTGAATCATTGCAACGTCTGCTGAATCCTTTCCAATGTTCAAATGTCTTGATTGTTTTCTTATCATCTTTGTTTTTGGATTCCTTATCTAATGTTTTCAAACGTTCTTCAATTGCTTCATGTCTATCAGTGAAATAGTAGAAACTGAATTTGTTATCCTCTCTGCATTTGTTTAAAATATAGTTCATCACAGTGTAGGTCTTTCCAATACCAGGTTGATGATTGAATACTATGATTTTGTATTTATCTTTAAGATATGAATCAAGTGGGATTTTGAGATGTAATTTCTTATCAATCTTTGAGAATTCTTCATCGAATGGATAGATGATTCCCTGGTTGCTTCTTTTCCTGCCTCCCTGCATGAGCCTCCCTGAGACTATGTATGGCAACTAGAGTGATAAACTTTCTGAATACCGATACTAGATGTATGAGGTACTTAGTTGTGTATTGGAGTAGGTGTTTAATTAAGGCTGAGGTATGCTTTATGGAACCAGTAGATAGATTTATAATCTATTTTATGCATACACTGTGCATATGGCAAAAGTAAGAACTACGATAAGAATGAATGAAGATGTTGTGAAGATGGCAAAGAAACTTGGTGTTAATATTAGTGCATTCACTGAAATGAAGTTACTTGAACATTTCAAAGATTTAGAGAATCTAAGGAGAGAAACCAATAATCCTATTAATAGTAATCCGCATTCCGTAAGTCAAAGCAATGAACAAATAGGTGTTCATAATGAGGCATCTGGGGCTTATGGTCTAGTGGTTATGACGTCGCCTTCACACGGCGGAGGTCGCCGGTTCAAATCCGGCTAAGCCCATACCGACTTCTCGGAGAGATTTTGATCGATTGATGCATTAAAAATGCCATGAAAAATTAATTTTTGTATTGTTTTTCCCATATTAGCATTGATTCCTTCAGAATACAACATATTCTCGATCTTAGCGTATTTTAAAAAATCATATTTTGATTCTAACTCTTTGATCACTGTATCTATGATTACTAATGCAAAGTTTTCAGAAGTTCTTCGTCCTATTTTGTTGATAAGTATCTGCAGTACATGTTTAATTATTTCAGAATTTTTTAGCTGAGACATTTTTTATTTATTTAAAACCTTATCAATCCTCTCCTTAAGATCTGTGATTTCAAACGGTTTTTCAATATAATCCTGAGCCGCTATCCGTCCGAATCCCTTGCTGTACTCATCTGTTTTTGCTGTGAGAAAAACAATAGGAATCTCTCTCCATTCAGATCTTTCTTTCAACTTTGTAAATACATCCCAGCCATTCATTTCGGTCAGCATAATCTCCAACAATATAAGATCTGGCATAACGCCCTTCTTTAATAATTCAAAGCATTCGTTACCGCTTTTTGCACCGACAATCTCATACACATCAATTAAACCTTCCAATCCCGTTCTGATAGAATAAATTATATCATGGTTGTCATCTACAATCATAATCTTTTTTTTCATCTTATCCACCTCTCGTATATCTCTCAAATATATTTAAACTATTTTTTCCAATGTTTTTTGATTACGTTAAATAAAGAATCTCATTTCCAACAAAAATAGATTTATTCCCATCTCTTCGATCTTTGAAAGGTATATATCTCCAAGCTTATTTTTGAAATCTTCTATGACAGAACGGGCTTTATCCTTAAGATTTTCTTGTGTAACTTTAATGATATCTTGAATTGCTTTACCAAGCTTATACGATTCAACAGAGTTTATATCGGGCATAATACTAATAGCATCAAATCCATCCATATATCGTGATTTATCTATCTTAATGAATTTTAAAACATCATGCCTTTTCTCAAGTTTTTCGATTACCGTATCTATAGTTACAACTGCAAAGCCTTCAGAGGTTCTCTTGCCAACTATATCTATAAGTGCTTCTAATGTTTTTTTGACCAATAATTCATGTCCTGGGCGTAACAATAGATTTCGTATGAGATCTAGTTTTACTCCCACCTCTTTAATCTTTAAAAGATACTCATCTTCAAGTTCGTTTTTGAAATCTTCTATAAAAGATTGATCAGTTTCATATTCTATTGATTTGCCTACTTCTTCTATAAGTTTCTGAAGCGCCTCCCCCATATAAGTTGGAGATACATTATTTATATAAGGGTTTATAGAAGGCAACACTCTAATAGAATAAAGTGCATCTAAATCCGGTGTATTAGTCATTTCTATATATTTTAAAAAATCGTATTTTCCCTCTAGTTTTTTGACTAAAGCAATTACAGTTTTTATTGATTGTGCTTCAGGAACTGTTCTATTTAATGATCTCGTTAACGCCATTATCACATGCTTTACCACTTCAGAGTTTTCTATATTAAGTATTTCATCCATTATATTATGACGCTTCATGAGACCCAGATCTATATTGTTTTCTTTCAGTACTAAATCAACGTTGTCATCAATGGCTTTTTGAAATTCATTTATAAAAAAGAAGCCAGCATTTCTATCAAGGTTTCTAACCGTCATTTTAATAATATCTTCAATAGCTCTGTAAAATTTCGTGGACTCCACAGAGTTTATATCAGACATAACACTAACAGCATCTATTCCGTCATAATATAGCATATTTTTTATCTTAATATATTTTAAAAAACTATACTTTGATTCAAGCTCTTTGAGTATAGCATCTATAGTTACAACTGCAAAGCCTTCGGAGGTTCGTCTACCTATTTTACTGATTAGTACTTGCAGCATATGTTCAATAATATCTGAATTTTTTAAGTTCGGCATTTTTATCTACTCAAAACCTTATCAATCCTCTCCTTAAGATCTGTGATTTCAAACGGTTTTTCAATATAATCCTGAGCCGCTATCCGTCCGAATCCCTTGCTGTATTCATCTGTTTTTGCCGTTAGAAAAACAATAGGTATCTCTCTCCACTCCGGTTTTTCTTTCAATTTTGAAAAGAGAGTCCATCCATCGGTCTCAGGCATCATTATATCTAGAAGGATAATATCTGGCATATTGCCTTTTTTTAATAAATCGAAACATTCTTTTCCACCGTTTGCACCTACAACTTCATATTCATCACTGAGACGTTCTAAGCTTCTTTTAACCATGTATACAAAATCAGGGTTGTCATCCACAAGCATTATCTTTTTCTTCATTTCCATCTCACCTCTCTATATATATCAAATATACTTTAATTATCTTTTTCAATACTCTTTTATTTTACCAGTTTTAAGAGTGAAATAAAACGTGGTACCTTTCCCATGGCTTTCAGCCCATATTCGTCCACCATGTTTTTCAATGATGCGTTTACAAATCGAAAGGCCTAGACCACTGCTCTCCAAATCATGTCTAGACTCATCGACTTTGTAGAATTCATCGAAAATGTGACTAAGCTGTTCCTGAGTTATGCCACATCCAGTATCTTTGACTGCAATAACAATGTTATCTTTTTCCTCACTTTTGCCTGTATAAAAAGTTAGTTTACCACCTTCTGGCATGAATTTAACAGCATTAGAAACAAGATTGGAAAGCGCTTCTTTTATTCGTAGACTAGCAGCCCGTACGATTATTTTTTTATCAATCATGTTTTCTATGTTGATGTTTTTCTCATCAAAAACAAGTTGATTATCTTTGATAACATTATCGACTATGTCTAGAAGATTTGTATCGTTTATATCAAACGTTGTGTTAGGTGAACTTAGTTCAGCGGTTTTCAAAGTTTCAATAACCAGATTTTTGATGTAATCGACATTACGGATAACTACATCGCAGTCCCTTTTTATCTCAGCTTTTTCTGACTCTTCTTTTATCGTAGGTAATATGTTTATAAGTACTGACAGAGGAGTCTTTAAATCATGGCCAAGCAGGCCGATAAACTCATCTTTCTGCTTTACTAGCTTTTCCAGATCTTTGCTGTATCTCTCAATTTCATTCTTCGATTTTTTCAAGTCCTTAGTCATCTGTCTAAAAGCAGAAGCGAGTTCTCCTATCTCATCAGGAGATTCAATTTCTATTTGCGTGTCCAGATTACCCTCGCCTATTTCAAGGGCGATATCCCTTAGTTTAATTATTGGCCTTGAAATTGAGCTGTATACAAAGAGAAAATTTCCAAATCCTAATATTATACTAATGCAAATAATGGAAATAAGAAGCACAATATTATCTACGTGAAAGCTAAAATAACCAACAATACTGAAAAGTGTAGCAATCATCAAAAACCCTGCAGTTAATTTCCTTTGAATACTGAGATAAATAGGGGTCATCAGCTTGTACCAAACTATTGCACATGCAATGATTACCACCATAATTGTCGTTAACGTAGTTGACAGCGGTAGCACATCAAATCCTAGGATTGGAGAAATGACCTCAGTTATCGTTCCGCCTACAAGTGGGATGGTTATAGCAATCATGAGAAATTTTGCCTGGATTTTTTCCTTTGCTGATGCATCCTTCAAATAGAAGTTATAACAAAAGTAAAATCCAGCAATAACGTACCCTATTATATATAATGTAAGCACGAAGTACAGGGTTCCATGCACTGACTTATATCCCCAGTAGACTAATTCTACTGATTCTGTTATCAGATTTGTTGTAAAGTGTACAAATATAAAAAAACAAGAGGGTAGATATAAAGGCATAAGATATATTTTCCTAGAGATGAATTTTCTTTTTGTAAAGACCAAAAAGAAATGGAGCAAAAAGACAGGATAAAGAGAGGAACCCAACGTTCCCAGTTTGTCCCAGTGTAAAGCTGCTTCAGGTGTTAGGGATGTGAAAGTAAAAAAATTTCCTAAAGCCCAGATTGCAAGTGCAAACGTAACGAGGCTGAAGAGTCTGTTTACATTATTTTTGGAATCCATGTAAAGAATATAACATCCAAGAGTAACATTTGCAGAGAAAGCAACCAGCGGCAAAAGAGCATAATAATTCATTTTCTACACCATTTATTATTTAGCATCATTTTTGTTTCTCTTCGGTTTTCCTTATAACTTTTTACAACTTCAGATTCATCATTCATTGAACAATCTCTAAAAACAACAGCATTATCTTTACATGATCTAAAATAGTAACAAACTCTCCAGTAATAAGAGACTTATTTTTATTTCCCATCCATCTCTCCTTTTACAAATTCCATTAAAGTTAATCACTTTTTGATATAAAACACTAATGGAAAAATCTGCTATGTACAATTATGTTTTGGTATCCTGTTTTATGCCACTACCCGGTATAGGAGTAATGAGATACGATAACCCTAGTTTGGAACTATTCCTATGGATATTCCAGTACCATCTTGCAATAATTTTTATTACACGAAGCAAGTCAGTGTTACTACTCAAAGTTACAAAATAAAAATAGAAAAAGAGGTTTTTTGAAAAATTTCGTCGAATTTTTCGGCAAAAACAGTAACATAGCCCCTCTGATACCCAGCCAAAAATCAAACAATATATTCATTTTCTTCTACATCTGTTTCTTTTTCTTTTTTAATTCCATATTGTAATTATGGAAATAAAATTAGTATAAAAACCAATTCATTTTTTTGTTTTGTTGCAGTCTATTTTACTCCATGATTTTTAGTGTCAATTTGTCGTTTTGTAATCTTTACAGTTTGCTTTTCCACCGCCAAAGCTTTATATAGTGTTTCTTGTGAACATTATACACGATATAAATTATCGTGCTCTAAGATATCACGGTATATGGAAGAAACAATGGCATTCGAAATGAAAGGAAAGATGGAACAAACGAAAATAAAAAAATTTACTACTTTTTTATCAGTTTTACTATTACTCTCTGCTTTTATTAGCGTTCCAATAGTTGTAGTCCCCATAGTAAAAACCGCCTATGCAGCAGACATCACTACATACTCAGATAGTAACTCGCAAATTAGAATAACAATTCCTGGAGAAGAACCACCGCCACCTCCACCACCAGGTTTGGACACTAATCCAAGAATCCTCTGGTATGATCTTCAAACTAAAGCCGGTTTTTCTAAATTAAACTCACAGATTGATGTCAATCAAGAGCATAAATTTTGCATTACTATCAGTAGTGACCAAGGATGGGATGATATAGACTATATCGATATTAGTGCATGGTACGATAACGGTAGTGAAAGCACAACATACAATAACAGCGGGAATCTTGGTGGAAACCTTAACATGTTATTGCAGTATGAAAATACAACGGGGGTTGCTAACTACACTATGTTGTGGCCTGATGATGAAGTAACCAAGGGAAACTTTATAGAAACAGTTGAAACTGATCCAAATGGTAGCGCCGGGTTCACTGAATGCCGTAACTTGACATTCTTGTTTACACCTGGTTATCAGCTTAGGTATGCACCTGGAGATGGCAGTTGGAACAACATTACCAGTGCTTTTAATGACATTTGGTCGTGGAATTTCAAAATATCAGTTACAGACAGCGGGGAAGACGCCTCAGGGCCAAGTACAGTCAGTGTAATCGATGAGTTTGGAGTTTACTCTTATACAGAGATCGTAAGTGCAGGAATGCCCTCTATCCAAGGTATCCCTGGTAATGAATCTGCAGCCTCCAGTGTAAATATTACTACTCGTTCAAATGTAAACTATTCTTTATCTGTTGATATAGACACATTTCTCCATAAAACACATCCTACTGCAAATATGTCTAATCAAACAATGTTGGTGCAGGGTGGAAATCTGACCACATTTACCAATTTTACGGGGAGTGGACCGATTTATCTTTATGGTTCTTCAACAACATCTGTTGATGCAGAAGATAATAACACGTCTAAAATAATAAATAATGTAGGTTACAAATGTAATATTCCATTTGGTCAATTACCTGGAGATTATTACGCAACGATATATTATATATTTAGAACACCAACCAGCTAGTTAAAACAATAAACTCTTTAACTTCTCTTCTTTTCTTCTCTAATCAACCTCTATTTAGTGGTAAATTGTGGAAATGAAATCTGTACAATAATATTACTGCCAATTTTGTTTTTAGCCAGAAGAAAACATAGACGTTAGGTGCAAAATTGTATTCTATAGAATGAAAAAAATGATAATTGTTACTTATTCTTCTAAATCTTACTATTTCTCAGAACGCAAAAAACCAGTAAATTGATATTAAAGAATAATGTTGGCGGACTTAACATAGGTGCCCATTAATCCATGCTTAAGCTTGATTAAAGGATTTATACAACTTTGTTATTTGTAATTCTCTGCTTTGATGTGTTCAATTATTTGTTTACTAATATCGATTAATATAATCCCTTTCTGATAGGTAAGTTTCTTTCCATTCTGCGCTCTAACGTGATTTATAAAGGCACCAATTTTATTCTCCGCAGCATTTAGTCGATTTTTATCTAAAGATTTAACTGCATTTTTTAACTTAGACGTTAAACTCTTCTTCAACCCTTTATGTAAATCCATTTCTTCGATTTTTTCTATAAAATTGTTAGGGTTCTCCTCATCGGGAGGAGTCTCAGGTGTGGGGTCATCCCCCCCATCATCTCCTGTATCATTATCGCTATCGTCTTGATCAGGTGGATCCAAGTTGCTACATGCAACTTCAGCATATACTTGAGTGCAGAATACAGCACTACCCTGATCGCAATAGTCTGCAAGGATTCCTATTCCCAAATCTGCAACATCACTATCATTCCAACCCGTTCCGGTAAAAGGATTTGTTTCCCAGGTATGTGATATCGTCTCCCATTTACCTTTCCCGCTTAGCTGAATCGGTGTAGAATATTCAATGGAGGAGGTTGACTTTTCATATATTAGCACGCTAAATCTTGAACCTATAAAATCTGTAATAAACCTCCCGTACACTGTAACGTTTTTAATCTCTGATATTGCTAATGGAGTAATAAAGTACAAGTCTTTTCTTCCGTTAAAAGATGTACTGATATAGGTTTTTGTTTCATCAGGGATTTCGTCATCCACTTCCGTATAGCCTCTCCCTGAACCAGGAACCCATTCAAGAACAATATCCCCTGTCGGTCTAAAAGTATAAATCACACTATTGCCCTCTATTGAATCAATTGCAGTGGCACTAGAAAGTATAATTGTAAACGTTGTTGAAATTAGAATATATACTAACAAGTATGTTATCAACTTTTTCATGTCCCTCTCACCCATATTATATATATTTATTTGTCATTGATACTATATAAATTTATACTGTAAAAATGTCAAAATGAAAAAACTACGTCCTTTAAAGTCTCCTATTCATAAAATTTTGACATAATTGCTCAATCCACGCATTATTTTCAGTCTCCCCCTATGGGTTAAGTTTTTTTTCTATTTCGATTAAAAGTTTAGCGATTTCTTTGCCTTTGGGAGTAAGAGACCATATAAGAATATCTTGGTCTTCAATGTATAATTTTTTAACCAATCCATACTTTTTGAGTATTTTTACGATTTTATAAAAAGTTTCCCTACTGGCAGAGATGGACTTTATAAGATATGTTGACCTCGTATCTCCTTTTTTTAATAAAACCATCAGGGTTTCTAAAGTACCTTTTGTTTGTTCTAATTCAATGAATCCGATCATATAGATTTATACTATGTGCATTAAATTAAGGTTTCTTCATAAAAACCTTTCATACTCAAAAAAGCTATTTTTAAGTCAGCACTAAAATTTAAATGATTTTGCAACCCGAATAGTCAACAAAAACACTGCTAATTTGTATATACTCTATAATTATCTTTCTTAGTACCTAACCTAAAGATATACTTATTATTTGATTCTAAGAATGAATCTGGTTTTTCATGATCTTTACATTCTCTTTTCATATCTTCTCTCCATCGACATACACTAATACTATGTGTTATACTCTTGTGTTTCTATTATATAAACATTGCTTGTCGTTTTTACAATTTGAATAATTCAACCTCCCGCATTCACCACCCAAGAGAGTCACCACCCTACACCCGCCAATTCAACAGAGCAGATTTTACATACTTTTTTATACTAGCTATTTCACTTTTTCAACTCCTTTTTATCCTCCCACAAAACACAGGAGTGGATTCTTTCATTTTGACATTTTGTCTGGATATGTTTATATAACATTAGTGAGAAAGTATAACGTAGAAAAAGGAGGAAATGAGAAAAATGCTAGGAGTCACCGGGATAAAAACCCTGTATGAATTGAACGAGATAGAATCCGTCATAGAAATCTTTGTATTAAACAAAATGATCAAACAACTCACTCAAATGCCATAATAAAATCTCTTTTTATCTTTCATAGTTTCTTTAGATAGGATTTTTTCAACGTGAACGCAGGGTGTTTATGGAGAAAAAAAGGTAGTAAGGGTATTTTTTCGTTATGACATTTTGTCACGATAGTTATATATAGTAATATTGTCAAATATTATCACACTAGTAGAGGAGAATGGTTAATATTAAGAATGATGAGTCTACAAATAATAAACAGGACCTACCTGAAAATGATATAGATTTTATGCTTTGGAAAACCGAATTGATCACAGAATTACTATCCTTTTGGAGATCAATGCCAGAGGGCCATCAAGAGCAGAAAAAACCTTGAAAAAAATTAAGGACATTCACATAAAATAAACATATCACTTTACAGGAAGAAAAATGGCCCGTATTAACTCTGTTCCAGGAGTAAAACTGTAGAAATTACCCAATTTTATCGGTAACTCAGTAATCTCTTCTTTACTTAGACCTTTACCTTATATGTCTTCAATCATTTAGTTACCAATGAAGGAAAATGGATAGAACGTTAATAGGTATTTGCAATTATGTTATAAAAAACTCGCCCACGAAGACTCACTTATGGGCAACTTTTTCCTGCCCATGAGCTACCCCCAAGTTCGAGAGTTAAATAAATGAATATGCTCTGGCTAAATCCCATTTTAATTCATTTTCAGATCGTGTTGAATTAACCGATTACTTTATTAATAACAAATAACATTAGTTGCATTACTAAGTGGATGGGATGCAAGATAGTGATGGGACAGTTGCTTCTCCAGATATATTGAAACCTCTTGTAATACGGTCACTAAGGAGAAGCAATGTTAGGAAAAAGATTGCAGAGTATCTTTTCGACATTAGCCCGAGCGGGAGTTACACGTCTGAGATTGCATATAACGTTAATACAACTCCCACGAACGTCATCGGTGCTGTACGAGGGATGAATAATAGATATAGAGGTGATGAGTCTCTTATCAGTCTTAATCTGGTTGAACAAATCAATATTGGAAAAAATAATGCAGTTAAGTTATACAAACTTACAGACTTTGGAAAAGAGATTATAGAATTGATGAGAGAGAATAGAAAACGCTTTTGATTTATAATTTTGTTGCTTCGTATAATTATTTTCACCTGCATGAAATCAAAAACATTATGTTGCAATAGAATTGTGTTAGGACAGGATATATGTCAGCCACACGGTCGACTATGGAGATCTTTTGCTATATGATAAACTGCATTAAGAGACACACTAAGTTCCTTCGCTGTTTGGTACTTTGATTTTCCACTATGTCGTTTAACACCATCTCTCTCCTAGATTCTATCGTAAAAAAACTTGAAGGGATGGGTTATTTTATTGAAATAGCTTGAATACTGCGCGGTCTGAAACGTAAGTGTAAGACCCGCAGATGAAAAGCTATCTTTTTTTCTATCTACAATAATACGTTTTCTGTCGCACGCGACACACCGCTATGGTGTGTCCTATA
>JAGLML010000179.1 GCA_023140035.1 Thermoplasmatales archaeon | reverse complement strand
GAGATGCAGCAGATGCTGCCTCCCAGATCTGCCCTTCATCTGTTTCTCCATCTCCTAGCATTACATAAACGTTATACTCTTTTTTATCAAGTTTACCGGCCAGGGCGACACCATTTGCAAAAGAGAGTCCGTGACCAAGAGAACCTGTGGATGCTTCAATACCTGGAATGTGTTGACACACTGGATGTCCTTGCAGCATACAATTTATTTCCCTCAGACGTTTTAGTTCTTTAACATCGAAATAGCCGCATTCTGCAAGAACCGCATAAAGAGTTGGAGCAGCATGTCCCTTACTTAAAATAAATCGGTCTCTATCCGGGTCATCGGGTTTTTTTGCGTTATGTCTCATATGATGGAAATACAAAGTAACAATTGCATCAACAGCAGACAATGAACCACCGGGATGCCCTGATTTTGCTTTATAAAGCATTTCAATTATGTGTCTTCTGATTTTTACCGCTGTTAAGTTCAACTTTTTAATAAGTTCATCATTGTGCAACTTCAATGTTATGCCCCACCCAGTAGAAAGCAAATGGAAACAATGCCCCTTAATACATTTTCATGTAAAATACTTTTTGTAAAAAATCGAATAAGTTGAGTACCCAAATCAGGTTCTTTAATTTTTTTTATGGAACCGCGAAATATTGTAAAGATCTTGGTAAATTTCAGGTCGAATGTCCCTTATCACAGTTCGGTTTGCTCTCGCTGGTTTTAGTTTTTTTAGATCAATATCGCAGGTTACAATGCTTTCTTTGTAGTAAGGGGCTTTGATCAATAGGTTAGCCAGTGGATCGTAAATCTGAGACCCACCCCATAGAACTAGATCCTCCTGAGTTCCAACGAGGTTAACATAGACCATGAATACTGTGTTTTCTAGAGCTCGCGCTGGGATTAATGTTTCAAAGTATTTTTTTGTCGTAGAAGGTGACGCTGAGATACAAATTAAAATATCTGCTCCCTGTAGTGAGAGTGCTTTAGTTATTTCTGGAAAATATATATCATAACATATCAGAAAACCGATTTTTCCATATTTTGTTTCAAAGACATTAAGTTCTTCTCCCTCGTCAAAAAAGATCTTTTCTTCAAAAGGCCCAGTGGTTGGCAAAAACCATTTGTTGTAATTATTTATTTTTCCATCTGGGTGAATCAAGATGGCAGCGTTATGAATAAGTCCTTCAATTCTATTATCCCATAAGGGCATGCCAAAAACTATGTAACATTGGTTTTCATGTGCGATTTTTTTAATCCGTTTTATAGAGGGTCCAGTTAGCGGTTCTGCTAGATTTCTTAATTCATCTTTGCATCTATAGCCAGATAAAAATAGCTCTCCAAATACATAGAAATCGGCTTTTGTCTTTTTGATGTAGCTTTCCATTATTTTCAAGTTGGATTTTTTATCTGCGATTTTAGGTCTTGCTGAAATCAATGCCATTTTCATATGAACAGCCAAATTAGAGTATACAAAATATGTGATATAACGTTTGTTAGTGATTTGGTGATTATTTATTGTTAACATTAGTTTCTAGCAAATAACCCATAGAAAAAGGGAAAGATTTATATACTATAATTTATAAATATAATATTAAATAAAATTCTGGGAGGAATATACTGCACATTGTTACATTAAGTGATTTATCTGGTGTTATAGAAAAAAAATTAGATATTGGTGCAGAAGAAGCAAGAAAATATGCTAATATTGTCATGGATCTTTTTGGATTTGATGACCGAATCATAGACAATGTGTTGGAACACGAAGAGAGGCAGTTGTTTTATATGTTGGAGTCAGAAGGCATACTTAATACTGGAAGAGAAGAAATCACCTTACACGATGGAAGAATCTGGCGAATCCATTATTGGCTACTTAAGAAAAATACCATTTTACACTATTTACATGGCAAGAGATGGGTAAACAATAAGAATAAAAATATTCAAAAATTTCAGCATGACACCATCTATTCCCATCTACCAAAATATATGTGGGCCGCTCGAAAACTATAACATTTTTTACCTAAATATTTGAAAAATTAGAAAAAGCCGGTAAATAAATTGCAAATTTTTAAGTAAGGTATATATATCTTATTTTTCCTGTTATGAAATCTGATATTGAAATTGCTCAATCAGTAAAACCTAAGTCCATAGAGGAAACTGCAGAAAAAGCAGGGCTCAACGAAGATGAATATGTTTGCTGGGGGAACTACAAAGCAAAAGTTTCTTTAGATGTTTTAAAAAGGACCAGTTCCAACAAAAATGGGAAATTAATTCTTGTTACAACAATTAATCCTACCCCACGTGGTGAGGGAAAAACTACGGTTACCATAGGACTTGCTCAGGCACTTTCACGTTTGGGAAAAAAAACAATTCTTGCCATCAGAGAACCATCTTTAGGTCCGATGATGGGGATGAAGGGCGGTGCAACTGGTGGGGGGTATTCTCAGGTACTACCCATGGAAGATATTAACCTCCATTTTACTGGAGATATGCATGCGATTACAAGTGCTCATAACCTTTTGGCAAGCCTTTTGGATAATCACATCCATCATGGTGATCTTTTCCACATAGATCCAAGGTATATTGTGTGGCCCAGAGTACTGGACATAAGCGATAGAGCATTAAGAAATACTGTTATAGGGTTAGGTGGTCCATTAGATGGCGTTCCTCATGAAGTAGAATTTGCCATAACACCAGCATCTGAAGTAATGGCAATTTTGTGTCTCTCAAAAGATGTAGATGATTTAAAGGAGAGATTGAGCAAGATAATTGTGGCATATACCTA
>JAGLML010000178.1 GCA_023140035.1 Thermoplasmatales archaeon | reverse complement strand
CCTTCAGTAATGTCTTCATTTGCTATTAATTTCATTAATGCAATCCTATCCCTCATATCTTGTGTTAAAGGCGTGTAACTTCTTCCATAACCTGGCGTATATTTCAGTAAAACTCTTCTAAATGGTTTACCAGATTCCATGGCGTAACCTATCGCATGAGCTGTCCCTGAATCAGGAACTCCTGATACTAAATCTATTTCAACATTGTCTCGTTTTGCTAAAAATCCCCCGCTATTCTCTCTCACCTTCTCTACATTTATACCTTCATAAGATGAGGCTGGGAATCCCGTATAAATCCATAAAAATGCGCATATCTTGTTGAGATGATTTCCCTCTTTTTTCTCCTCCATACCTTTTCTATTGATAAAAACAATCTCGCCCGGACCAATAAATTTTTTTATTGCAAAGCCCAGATTAGGAAATGAACAGGTTTCACTAGCAATGGCTGTCTCTCCTTCTTTTTTCCCGACAACTAATGGAGTAACTCCATTTCTGTCTCTAGCGCAATAAATTCCTTTCTTTGTTAATAAGAGCAAAGATACGGACCCATTAATCTTGTCATACATCTTTTCAATACCATCGATTATGTTGTCGCCTTGGTTTATTAAGTATGCAATAAGTTCTGTCGTGTTGATGTCACCATGGTCTATCTCGCCAAAAGAGACACCTTTTTTAATTAGCATTTTCACCAATGCGTCTTTGTTGGTTACCAAACCAGCGCAACATATAGCAAAAGGTCCAAATTTACTTTCAAAACTTAATGGTTGAGGGTCTTTATCAGAGATCACCCCTATGCCTAAATTACTTTTTATTTCATTAGAACCTTCATAAAATTTTGATTTAAACTGCGAATTAGCGATATCATGGATCTTCTTAACAGGCATTCCATTTTCATCAATAAAGGCTATGCCACCGTATTCAGTGCCAAGATGGCTGTGGTAATCAGTTCCATAGTAGAGACTAGAAATACAATTATTATCACTCACAACTCCAAATAATCCGCTCATAGTTCCCCCATTCAAGGTGAAATCAATGATCTGTATTTAAGGATTATTAAATTTAAAAAAGAATAGTCTTCCATTAAAAGTCAATTAGTTTCGCATTGTTCTAAACATATTCAATTAATAGCATCCCGTTTGTATCATACCTAATAAAAGATCAGTCAGATTAATGAATATAGAGTCCTCCGTTGACATTTATTGTTTCACCTGTTATGTAGTTTGACAGGTCAGAGGCAAGAAATAGGCAACAATTTGCTACATCTTCTGGAGTTCCAAGCCTCCTTAATGGGATCTCTTTTATTCTTTCCTCCCTCATTTTTTTAGTGTAGCCTGCAATAATGTCAGTGTCAATAGTACCAGGAGCTACCGCATTCACACAAATGTTTTTCTCCGCCAGTTCAAGAGCAAGACTTCTCATAAAGCCGAGCATGCCTGCTTTTGACGTTGCATAATCTGATCCATGGGAGGATCCCTTGAAGGCAAGCTGTGAGGAAATAAAAATTATTTTACCTTTTGGTTTCATATGTGGAATTACTTGCTTGCACAGATGGTAACAACTTGTTAAATTTACGGAAAGACTCTTTTCCCATGTTTTCAGTGGGATATTTTCAAATATATTTCTGATGTAGATTCCTGCATTGTTCACCAAAATATCTATGCGTTCTCTCTTTTCAACGAGTGTATTCACGATTCGTTCTACATTTACGACATCTGAGATATCACCTTTCAATAACACACCATCGCCACCGTTTTCTCGAATCAGTTGAAGTGTCTCCTTCGCTGCATTATCATTCGAAATATAATTAATACCGACGAAAGCACCATGCTCTACAAATTTTAGAGCTATTCTTCTTCCTATCCCTCTTGAGGCACCTGATATAAGAGCAGTTTTTCCTTCAAGCATAATAGTATGCATACTTTGAAAGAGTAAAAAATTATTGTAAAAATAATAGCCTCAAAAGGATGTTAAATGTATTTGAAAAACATGTATTTTTCTGAGGATGTTTTCTCACTATGATATTTTGACACAGTAGGTTTAAATAGAATCATTGATAGAAAGTAGCACAGTAAGTTGAAACTATGCCTAAAAAATGTATCAAGAAGAGAACTCATTCAAAAAACACACTTGATATGAAAAACAGGTCGTCTGAAAAAAAGCCTAGATATTATGCATTTGGGTATCTGGTTAGTGATTATTAGGAAACATTAATAGAAGTGTGTTATTTTAAATATCTATTTCTTTGCACTCATTAAATGTTTTATTCACGATAATAGATATAGTCATTGATATCCTCTGATTCTTAGAAAAACTCAGAAAGTGTTTCTCACTACTAAAAGATGCTTTTTCACTAAAATTAAAATTTTAATGATAGAAAATATTAAATAATAAACAAATCAATTATATATTTCATATATTATCAAATAGGAGAAAATTAAAATGAAAGACGATGCGTTTAGAAAATTCCTTGTACTTGGAATAATAATCTTGTTTGTTGGAGCAAGTGTTGTTGTACCAAATATTAAAATATTGACCAACGTTGAAAATATATTTTCTGCTCGGGCCATGGAGATATTGAATGGATCGCCCTTTGAACCAACCGATCCACTACCTGAAAATAATTCCGAAAATATAGGTATAAACCCAACTATAAGCGTACTTGTAACTGATCCAGATGACGATACAATGAATGTTTCTTTCTATAATGCATCGGATGATAGTCTCATAGGAACGGATATTAATGTTCCAAATGAAAGCAGGGCAGAAGTACAATGGTCAAATCTTCA
>JAGLML010000177.1 GCA_023140035.1 Thermoplasmatales archaeon | reverse complement strand
GATAGCTTGATACTTGCCACAGGTGCAAAACCATTTATTCCCCCAATACAAAATATTCAGAGGAATGGTGCGTTAATAAATGGGGTTCATGTTCTAAGAACAATTGATGATGGAAAGCAGATTTCTTCAGTTATAGAAAAGGGGAAAAAAGCAACGATAGTTGGAGCAGGGTTAATTGGCCTCGAGGTGGCAGATTCTTTCTATAAAAAAGGATTGGATGTTACAATAGTAGAGGCTCTTCAAAACATATTGGAAAATACTATAGATAATGATATGTGTGACCCAATTCTTAAGAAATTACATGGGAAAATTGAACTATACACAAATCATATTGCAACAAAAGTAGAAGAAAAGGATAGAAAAATAAATCAAGTTTTCATTAAAGATAACAAGGCCAATAAGGAAAAAAAAGTAGAGACAGATGTTCTCGTGATTGCTACAGGAACAAAGCCAGATGTTCCGTTAGCAAAAAGTATAGGATGTAAAATTGGAAAAACCAGTGGTATAATTGTCAATGAAAAAGCTGAAACATCGGTGAAAAACGTTTATGCTGTCGGTGATTGCACAGAATACAAAGATTTTGTCACAAAAGAATCTATCTGTATCGGTCTTGGTAGTATCGTGGTAAGACAAGCAATTGCAGCTGGCATAAATGCAGCCGACGGCAAATACAATCTACTCAAAGGTGTTTTGCTGACACGCACATCAGAGTTTTTTGGAATAGAGATAGCTGCAGTTGGTCCAGTAAAAAATGCTTGTCAAAATATCCCGGTTTTATACGGCAAGTTCAAGGGTTCTTCACTCCCAGATTATTTTCCAGGTGGAAAACCAATATTAATGAAAGTAGGTGTTCATGAAGAAACAGGTAAAATAGTATCTGCTCAGGCAGTTGGAAGTAATGCAGCCCAACGGATTAACACCTTTGCCTGTGCCATTCTTAATGGAACAAATGTTGAAGATTTTAAAAAAATGGAAACGGCGTATGCACCTCCTATTGCACCAACTCTAGATGTTTTGACTCTTGTTTGTGATGTTGCTTCTTTAAAACTTGCAAGAAAAAGAAGATAATATGAAGATTTTACATGTTGCTGATACACACCTTGGCTATTCTGCCTACCGTAAGGTAACAGAAGATGGAATAAATCAACGTGAAATGGATACCTATAACGCATTCAAACAATTTGTTGATTATGTGATTAAATCAAAACCTGATTTGATTATTCACGCTGGTGATCTTTTTGATTCAGTAAGGCCTAATAACAGGGCGATAACTTTTGCAATAAATCAATTAATTCGCATTTCGGAAACAGGTATTCCTTTCGTGGTGATTGCTGGTAATCACGAACATCCAAAACTCAAAGAAACAGGACACATCTTCAGCATTTTTGACCATATTGACCATGTTTATCCGGTTTATCATGCAAAATATGAAACCCTGCCGTTTAAGATAAATAACAAAAAAATAACAGTTCATGCAATTCCTCAATGTGAATTAAAAACTCAGTTCAACGAAGAATTAAAAAAACTTAAACCCGACTCCGCTGCAGATTACAATATTTTTGTATCGCATGGCGCTGTAACTGGAATAAAAGAATTTTCTATGAATGAATTTAATGAGCTGATTATTCCAACAAAAATTCTTAGCAAGGATTTCGACTATATCGCTCTTGGCCATTATCATAGATCTACTAAACTAGCAAGTAACGCGTTTTATTCTGGTTCTACCGAGTATTTTACCTTCGCAGATGCACCAGATAAAAAAGGATTCATGAAGCTAGATATCTCCAATGGAAAACTGAAACATAATTTTATTGAGCTAGAAAACAGACCAATGATTGATCCAAAACCAATCAAATGTTCAAATCTCAAATTAGATGAGATAATGAAAAAAATCAAAGAAACCGTTAGAGAGATAGAACCGAGAGAGAAGACATTTCGAATAACACTAGATGATATTTCTACTCATATTTACAGAGGGCTTGATTTTGATGAAATTAGAAAGTTGAGCGGCAAGGCAATTCATTATGAAATAAAGGCAAACGTAGTCAAAGATGGAGAATCAAAGCCTAGCGTAACATCTAAAATAGATGCTTTAGCGCATGAGTTTAAACAATTTCTTGAAAGTCAAGATTTGAAAGAAAAAGAAACAATCCTGGAGCTAGGTATAGGTTATATTGAAAAAATAGAGGCAAGAGACGAAGGCAAATGATAATCAAAACTTTAGTACTAAAAAACTTTAGAAAATTCAAAAATGCAGCAGTTGAATTTCCAGATGGTGTAACAGGCGTAGTTGGATTAAACGGGGCCGGAAAATCAACTATTTTTGAAGCAATTGCATGGGTACTTTATGGTTCTGTAGCTGCCAGAACTTCAGCTGATGAAATAAAACGTAATGGTGCAACACATTCAGATCCTTGTAGAGTAGAATTGGAATTTGTCTTTGAAGATGATAGCTATAGAATTGTTCGTGAGATGTCTGGAAAAAATTTGATTGCCTCTGCAACTGCAACTGTTAATGGAAATATAGCTGCAACCGGTGCCGAGGTTGTTAGTAACTATGTTCAAAAGAAACTCGGCATGGACTTCAAATCTTTTTTTACTTCAATATTTGCTAAACAAAAAGAGCTTAATGCTCTTTCCTCCATGATTGCAAGCGAGAGAAGACCATTAATTCTAAAAATGCTTGGAATAGACTCGCTTGATGATGTCGTTAAAGAAATAAAATCTGATAAGAAAGACAAGGACACATTAATAGAAAGATTAAGTCAGGATCTTGTTGATGAAAG
>JAGLML010000176.1 GCA_023140035.1 Thermoplasmatales archaeon | reverse complement strand
AGATGCTTTTTATCTGTTTTGGATTCTATAGAAGAAGTAGCAGCAAGGTAATCCATATTTTTAGCAGCCTCCTCAAACGATGAAAAAATTTCTGCATCTTCTAGTATCTTATTTGCATGTACGGAGCGTGCGTAACACTCATCATCCAGTTCGCATGGGTTTACTAGATAAAGTTTATCAAAACCGAAATTCATCATTGCCCTGGCTACTGCACCAATGTTTCCCCCATATTTCGGCTCAACAAGAATAACGTAAAATTCAGTTAAATTTTTTCTATCATCCATGAAACCAAAGATTATTTGACCCTTAATTCATTTTCTTTATCTTTTAACATCTTTTGATATTTTGAAGGTAAGTATTTAACAATACTTTTTAGTTCATTATGTTTTTTAAGAAATTCCGATCTTTTATCCGTCTTGAGTTCCTTTAATGCAAGCTTCCTGTTCTTGAGAAAACTGTAGAGATAGTATAGCCCAATACCAAAAATTATTAGTCCTGCTACTAACAAATAGGCGTTTAAATTTTCTAAATTTGCTACAAACTCTAAGGCACTATTCTCCATAACGATCTCGTTAAACCAAAACCATAAAACTCCCATAAAAAGTAAAAACAATCCTAAAATTATGGTAATTATGCTCAGTCCAAATACATATTCTCTCATAAATCCAGTTATTTTGCTTACCATATTCTCACCTCAATACGTTCTTGCAAATCTCATCCATGTTTTTGAGGGTTTACTACATATGGGACAAGAATGTCCACATTTTGTATCCTCAATGGGTTCTCCCAAAGTGTTTCCTTCTAAGATATCTTCTACTTCTAAGGCACACCCCTCATTTCCACACCATGGTAACTCAATAATTCCTTTTTTGTTTTTCGCTTCATCAACTGTTAGAACTCTATGCATGTTTTCATTGAGTACATTATCTGCATCGTTGAATAGAGTTGTAGCTATTTTATCCAACTCATTTTTTATTGCTTCCTCTGCTCCCTTCTGCAGAATCGATTTTTTTTCTGATGTATCTCTTCGAACAATAACAATTTCATTTTTCTCTAAATCTCTTGGACCAATTTCTACTCGCAAAGGTACACCTTTCAATTCCCAATCATAATATTTATTCCCAGGAGTTGTCTCTCTTGTATCTACTCGTGATCTTATATTTTCATCCTTCAGTTTATTATGCAGAGCATTGCATGCGTCCATAACTCCCTGTTCTTTACCTTTGAAAATAATGGGTATAATTACCACTTGAATTGGAGCAACTTCTGGAGGTATAACCAGTCCTTTGTTGTCTCCATGCACTCCGATTATTGCACCCAATAAGCGTTCGCTCATACCATAGGTTGTTTGATGGCAATATGCATGTGTCCCTTCCTCAGTTTCATAGGAAATTTCGTACGGTTTAGAAAAGTTATCTCTGTATTGATGTATGGATCCTATCTGTAATGTCCTTCCGGATGGCATTAGAATATCTATACTTATTGTATAATATGCACCCGCGAATTTGTCCCAATCTGGTCTTTTACTAAATACATATGGCAAACAAAGCCTTTTTAAGAATCTATCAGCGATAGCTTTGTCTTCTTCTATCTGTCCTTCGGCGTCGTCAAAATCTTTGTGGCAGGTATGTGCTTCAAAGAAATGTATTTCTCGTACTCTAATAAACGCTCTTGTTTGTTTTGTTTCATACCTAAACGTGTTTACTATCTGGAAGATTTTTAACGGTAAATCAGAATGCGATCGTATCCATAATGAAAATATCGGATACATGGCGGTTTCTGAGGTAGGTCTTAAAAGCCATCTTTCTTCCAGCTCATTTGTGCCTGCATGTGTTATCCAGTATACTTCACTTCCAAACCCTTCTATATGTTCCTCTTCTTTTTTAAAAAATGATTCAGGTATTAACAGAGGAAAATAAACCTCTTGATGGTTTGTTTTTTCCATTTCATGTCTAATGAGACCATCTACGTTGTTCATAAGTTTCCAACCATAGGGTCTCCAGATATTCATACCTTTAATGGGATATCTTTTGTCACATAAATCTGCGAGTTCTACAATCTCATTGTACCACTCGTTAAAATCTTCATCTTTCTTAGTTTTTGTTTCAGGCATATAAATTCAACTGATCAAACGAAAAAGAAGTATTGTTTTTAAAGATACTGGTTTATTTTAGGCACCTCTGCCTTCTTTAGCTTTAAATCTGAGTTCTTTTGATCTACATCTTCTACATCTCTCTGCTCTTGGCGCGTTTGATGCACCACACTTCATGCAGATTTTTTTGTTCAACAACCGTTGTTCAGCTTCTGGAAATCTCGCCATCTGTAATCGCCTTTGGTGTATCGGGAATACCCATATTATATTTAAATATGATGTAAAAGCCCTTTTATAAAACACCAACAAAAATTAGTATAAAATTTCAACGAATATAATAATTTATAGAAATCTTCTTAACTCATTAATTGTATCTGCGTTGGTGAAAAGATATGAAAGTGAAAACGACATGTCCAAAATGCAAACATGAGTTCGTAATGGACGTGCCAGACAATTCAGAGAAACATGATATAGAATGCCCTAAATGCAGCCATTCATTTATAATAAAACGTACATGCGAGGATGAAACAGACGATGAATGTGGGTGGGAGGAACATGGGGAACCAAGAAAAACTATTTTATCAGCAATTAAACAAAAGACAAACAAGCCAACTATAGCTTCATTTTTATTACTCACAACTGGTATTCTTGGTATTTTTACCGCTGTAATTTACAATTCTGGTGGCGTACAGCTTATTCCAG
>JAGLML010000175.1 GCA_023140035.1 Thermoplasmatales archaeon | reverse complement strand
TTCTCTAATTTTTGAATGTGGGCCATCTGCACCAATAAGAAGAGAGCAGTTTACTTGATCTGTTTTTTCTTTTTGTAATATATCTAATTGAATATTATTATTTCTTTTTTTGCCAGATGTTGCTCTGCTCTCTAAATAAATTTCAGCACCGCTGTTTTTAGCGTTATCGATGATCTCTTCATCAAATTGTGAGCGGTTGATCACAAGAGCATGAACTCTATCTCCACCTATTGTTAGTACTTCTCCAGAGGGAGAATAGATATGAGCACCATAGATTTCGTTTTGAACAACCTTTGTTTTAGAAAAATCTAAAAAATTAAATATCCTTGATGTTACCAAGCCGGCGCATTTTAGAGGCATCCCTATTCTTTTATGTTCCTCAAATAGCGCGGTTTTAAATCCTTCACTAGCTATTTTTTTTGCTACATAACCACCAACCGGCCCTCCGCCAATAACTGCTACGTCGTATTTTTCCATCGCGCAATAGAATACCACCAAAGATTTATAACAAAAACGGTGATTCGGTGGCCTAATGATTACATTAGCTGGTATTCTGCTAGTCACATTTGAAAGTTTAGGTGGAATATTTTTTTTCACTAGAAAAAAAAGCAAGAAAATAGAAGATGAACCCGATCAGGAGCATGATAACTTATTATGTAGATTTGTAACAGACGGCGCTGGAAGAAAAATTGGAGAGAGCGTATCTTTAGATGAGGACATACTTATTATAAAATCCGGTGATAAATTTCTTGGTGTTCCTCTCAAACATATAGAAGAAGAGGGAAAAACCATTTTAGTAAAGGGATTGGTAGATTTTGATAAAGCCTATGAAATGGGGGAAAAATGGCGAAAAGAATCGTTTCGCGAAATAAATCAAAAAGAAAAATCCGAAGGAAAGAAAGATGGATTTTGAATATAAGATGGTAGTTATTACTAGGGGAGATTTGAGCCTTTCTTTAGGAAAACTTGCTGCACAAGTAGCTCATGCTGCAGTTGCATGCACATTACTAACAAAGAAAATTAATCCTAAATGGTTTAATAAATGGCAAAACGAGGGTGCCAAAAAAGTGATTGTTACGGTCGAAAGTTTAGATGATTTTTTCTCTCTTAAAGAGAGAGCAGAACGTCTGGGAATTGTATCAAATATTATTGAGGACGCAGGTCATACTGAAATACCTCAAGGAACCAAAACAGTTCTTGGACTTGGTCCTGCCCCAAATAACTTGATTGATCAGATAACAGGCGATTTGCCTTTATTATAGTTACTAATAATTTATCCTATAACATTAGCTTTGTTTGGCCTTTTATATTATAGTTTGCGAATTCCTTGAACATTTCTTCCTCCTGCAAGACGTTTATCAAGTCTTTGGAGGATGATGACATTTGGATTTCTCTAGTTCGTCCATGTCTCCCCTTTGAAATAACTCGAGCAGTAATTATACCTAACATATCAAGCTCAGAAATCAGATCGGCAGTTCTTCTCTGAGTTAAACAATTGTAGCGTGTTTTTTTGCATAGCTCTTTATATATTTCATATACTTCGCCTGTGGTCATTGCCTGGGTCCTGCCTGCTTTTTTGTTTTGTTTATCGAGTAATATTATAGAATAAATTATCAATTTAGACTGACTAGGTAAAGTGCGTACGACTTCAATTATACGATCTATTTCAATTTTATTTTGAGCTGTTTTTACATGGTGTCTCGTTATCTTCAGAGAGTTACTGCGTTCTGCCACTTCTGCTGACACCCTCAGAAGATCAAGAGCCCTTCTTGCATCACCGTGTTCTTGAGCAGATAATGCTGCGCATAATGGAATTACCTCTCCTTCTATCAGGCCCGGCTTTAATGCCATCTCAACACGATCATGTAATATATCCTGCAACTGCTCGGCATCGTATGGATAAAAAACCATGTTTTCTTCACCCAAGCTTGATTTTACTCTTGGATCTAAAAACTCCGTGAACTTCAAGTCGTTTGAAATACCTATGACTGAGACTTTGGCATTTTCAAGCTCACCATTAATACGAGATAAGTTATATAGTGCCTCGTCACCCTTGAGTTTATCAATTTCATCGAGTACTATAACAGTCACGCCGTTCTCCTTATCCATCATGGATTTTACTTTTGAATATACCTCATCAGTTGGCCAACCAGTAAAAGGGATGTGGTCATTCCACTCATTAATAAAATGATTTGCAATGTTTTGAAGGAGGCGATATTGTGTATCCACAACTTCGCAATTGATATAAATAAAATTAACGTTTGTATGGGTCTCTTTACCTTTCTTTAAAAGTTCTTTCCCTACAAATTTTGCTACTGCCGTCTTACCTGTTCCAGTTTTACCGTAAATGAATACATTTGATGGGGTTTCTCCCCTTAAAGCAGGAACTAAAACGGTTGCAAGATCATTTATTTCTTTTTCTCTGTGGGGTAAAATCTCTGGCATATACGACGATCTCATTACCTCCCTGTTGATGAATAACCCCTTAGATTTTAGCAAATGACCAAATATATCTTCGTTTGTGCTAGTTTCTATCGTAAAATGAGCCTCCTCATTTTTTGGTAAGTAATAACTACATAATAAATTTTGTGTAAATTTTTAATAGATGTTTATATCTGTTGGAAAGAAAAAAGAGAGGGGGGACTATTTCGTGTGGAGATTTTGATAAATGAAAAATGAATGACAAAGTAAATAAGTTAAGTAGATTAAGTTTAAGTAGATTTAAGTAGATAGCGAATTTAGCGAATTCGCAAATTTAAATCTTAAAATTTTTCTATATTTATAATTTTAAAAATCGAAATATTCAAATA
>JAGLML010000174.1 GCA_023140035.1 Thermoplasmatales archaeon | reverse complement strand
CTAAGAAAATCAATGCGATCCTGCATTTCTTGAAAACTTGTGAAGAGTTTCTTTCTCCGTTCGTCAAGTATCTCATGCATCATTTTCTTACCAAGGCCTGGCAAAAGTTCTAGAACATGAAAACGCGTAGAGATTGCAGAAGCTTCATTAAAAAAATTAATAAAACGCTCTTCTGATTTATGCACCATATCTAAAATGATATAGGGAAATTCTCCATGAGCAGTTGATGTTAAATCTTCATAATTTACTCTTCCCTTTATCTTTTCGATTTTCTTTCTTTTATCTGCATCTCTGCCAACATATATTCTTTCACCTATGTCAAAGGGAGCATCTCTCTTTGGGATCAGTTCAAGAATAGTAAATTGATTTTCTCCTATGCCGTAGACAACGGGTCTTCTTTTAAATGAAGGTAAATCTCCTCGTCCATGTGGTAAATAATCCAAAACATATACATAATCCTCCACGTTTAACCCCCCCACCATTATTCAATATAATATTTTCCTACAATCTTCAAAATATTTTTTATTTCACTCTCACCGGGTGTAACTCTCTCCTTGGCAAAAATAGCCTTTACATCATCTTCAGAAGTAGGAAGAATATCTGCTATTTTGTGCGCATGGGCCTCTCCAATGTTTTCTGACTTCATCAAATCCTTTATAAGATCCTTTGTTTGTTTAACAGATAGTTTAGCAAATTTCTGAGCATGCTCTAGTGCAATTCTTTGTTCGTAAATCAATTCTTTCCTTTCCTTTTCAATTTTTTTAAGCATATTTTTAACTTCTGAAAGGGAAACTAGCCTTCCAGTTTCATCTGCCTTCATTATTTTACTCTCCCCAAATGCTCAGATCTAACAATCAATGTCTTGTGTTTTTTACCTACATTTATCCCAACCAGATAGGCATTACCTTGCGTTCCCTCGATTTTCCCAGTATATCCATGGAAACGGTGATGTGGCATACCTTTATGGACTGAGGAATCTATATTTACACTGACACTTTCGCCAATTTCAAACTGCTGTATTGCTCTTGTTATAGAGGAGATTCCTCTATCTCTTGGTTTTTTTCTTAATACATGTCTGCTTTTGCTTCTTGTTCCTTTTGATCGTTTCACCATCTAATTATTCCCCCTTGACCTCCATTACATCTAGTTCTTTTACTATGCAGGGAATGCCAATCATTTCACTTATGTTTGGTTTGGTTTTTCCGTTATCGCCAGATATCAATTCCTTCAGATACGTTCCAGATTCGGCTTCTATTGTTACTCTAGCTATAGTACCCTCTACCGATTCTATATCGCAGTTATATATCTTTCTCTCTCTAACCTTATTGACTCGACGATGAGCCACCCTGGTTGGTGTAAACTGCTTTATTGTTTTACCTTGTAATATCTGGGCTACTTCTTTAAGTTTTTCTTTATTTATAGGTTTTTCGCCTTCAAGTACTATACGGTACGTTTTTCTAAATTCTGCACTCTTAATTCTCACAACCTCATTTCTATCCGAAAATCGTATGTTACCTATCTCAATTTTATCTTTTGCATAGTCATTTGTCTTCTTTTCAAATACAGACAAATCTATATTTCTAATCTTTGGATTTTTTATCTCTAAAACAAAAGGTCGTCCATTTCCAAGCATTAAAGCATCGATATCTTCTCTCCCACTTCCATGAAATGATTCATCAGTACCTTTTGTCATTTCTAATGCCTTTTTTGAAGCTAACTCTTCCACACTTGTATCATACATCTTTCCTGTGTAATTACAAGCTTTACATCCCTTGCCTCTGCAAATCTTGCAAAACCATTTCGTCTGAGGAAGACCTCTTTTTAATTTTTTATATCTCCCATATATGAAAATAGAGCTTACCTGTAGATTTACAACATCAAAAGCAGTATCTATTACTGCCATAATATCCGGGTTTTCAAAATCTACTGTTTTTCTCAGTTTTTTTTCAAGAATCTTGCCGACTTCTCTGTTGATTTCCATTTTGATTGGTTCTGCATCTTCAGACTTTATAAAATCCCGTAATTCCTTTTCCCTATCTAAAATATCTTCATCGATCTTTGAACCCATTAAAAATGTGTCAAACTCATATTCTTTTACTACATCTGAAACCAGATTTGCAAAATGGTCGATTTCATCTAGCAGTCCTTCACACAGCCAACAATCTTTTACAATCGTCTTTTTATCATATTTCAGATTATTTCTTATTAATTCGCCTTTTTGTTTATTTGTTAATCCTGTCTCTATTTGTCTAAATGATCTTCCTAAGCAACAGTCGCATATTTGATATCTATCAAGAGTTTTCTCTGCCATTTCTAGAATTTTTTTGTCTTTCATCTTGCTTGCTGAATAACATAAGTAATTTAAAATTTTGTATTAACCCATGTTCAATAGATTGGAATATACTATTTAGGATATGATTATATAATAAAATATTTATAATATAACAACTAATATAAAAATAATGATTTGTGAAAAATGTGGGAGACGTTTTGGTAAGATGGGAAAAAACTATTGGAATGCGCGAAGTGGTTTGTGTTCATTTTGCAGTGGTAAAAAGAGCTATCCTTCTTTTTTTATATCCACAAATCATAAAGGAAAAATGCGATAAAATAAAAGGAGAGAAGATTGCTACAACCGTAATTCATAAATCACAATTACTAGTGTAACAAATAGTAGTACAGATAAAAACCAAACCGAGTTGTCTACACCAATGCTATATGTAAGTGATAGAATAAAAAGAATTGATACAAACAAGGTAATAATATCTCTGTTATTTCATCTCCTCGGGCCGATATGGTTTATATGGTTAAATGATT
>JAGLML010000173.1 GCA_023140035.1 Thermoplasmatales archaeon | reverse complement strand
CACATAAAATAACCTACTCCTCTCGAGAGTACTAGACTTTTGTTGTTGATAAAAGTTTTGTACCAAAAATTATAAGGATTTTGGGATCTATATTTGTTGTGTGGTGAGGAGATATCATACATACCTTTAGAGGAGGAACGAATTGAAGAGGATTTATGATAAGGCAATGGCTGATGATAAAAGTAGGCTTATAAGGTAAGAATTTATTTTGAAATTGAAAAAAGCATGAAAGAAAGAATATTAACAGTAGGAGTTACTGTTTTATTATCAATTGTAATGTTTAGTGGGTGTATTGAAGAGAAATCAACTTTGATTTATGTAGATGATGATGGAGGAGCAGATTATACACAGATACAGAAAGCTATTGATGATGCATCTGATGGAGATACAATTTTTGTACATAATGGAATCTATTATGAAACGTTAATAATTAACAAATCAATAAATCTGATAGGTGCTAGTAAGGATAAAACAATTATTGATTTTCAAAATACCAATGAAATCAATCAGAATAATATCGTTTTTATCGAGGCAGATAACTGTACAATCAAAGAGTTAAAAATAATTGGTACTGGTACCACTTCATCAGATACGGTGGGAATTAATATAAACGCATCCAATAACACCATTTCAAATAATATCATCTTGAGTAATCATAAAGGCATCTATATCGGGGAGGATTCAAAAAATAATAATGTTTCTTGGAACATCATTTCAAATAATTGGTATGGTATTGCATTGCGTTACTCAGATAACAATAATATTTCTAAAAATAATGTCTCCTTAAGCGGTTTATTCGGCTACGGCATTTATCTATCTGTGTCAGACAACAACAATATTTTCGATAATACCATATCAGATAATTTTTATGGCATGCGTATAAAAAGTTCAGAAAATAATAAAGTTTTTGGTAACTTAGTAGTTAAGAACAAAAAAGGGATGTTTTTCTGCTGCGGGGCAGGGGACAATATGATATATTATAATACATTTAAAAATAATAGTGAATGGAATGCACACGATGATGTCATTAATCAATGGGATAATGGAAGTGTTGGAAATTATTGGGATGATTACACTGGTGTAGATAATGATGGCGATGGTATTGGAGATATACCATATAATATCCCTGATGAGAAGGGAGGCAGTAGTAACGAGGATAGATATCCATTGATGAATCAATTCAATATCTAATCTACAAAACCCATCCTCAAAAGTGGGCTCGGAGAGATTTGAACTCTCGACCTCCGCCATGTCAAGGCGACGTCATAACCACTAGACCACGAGCCCTATTAGTCACACTGTTTACAGGTGAAATTAATTGTTTGTATGTTCTATATCGTGCAATCTCAGAATTTCTAGTGGTTTTTAAATGTTTCAGTTTCTGTTTGTCAACTCTTATTTGTAAATTTTTTTTTAAGAAGTTACTGGAAACTCTCCGGAATAAAGATCTAGTATTGTAGGATGCTGCTGGCCAAGTAAGCTCAACCAAAATTCTGCATAATTAAAAGATTCTTCTGCTGAGTTTATTCCATCACCATTTCCAAAGAAATCAGCCCATCCCGCGAATCCATCTATTAATAAATTTGAAAAATCCGATCCATAAGATATTTCATTTTCTCTACAAGACATCAATACTACTCGACCTTGTGTTGCGAGTTCTTCGGCAAAACCGTGAGTAAACGATTCAACAGTATACTCCTCAAGCATAGTTCCAGCAAACATAGGGTTATCATTGAATCCGCCACTGAAACAACTATCTACAATAAGACATACCCCTTTTGATTGCAATAAGCTAAGGAAAAAGTTCAACAGATCATCCCAAATAAATGCGTACCACTTATCAAAACCTTCATACATTACAAGGACTTCATCCGCTCCATCGCTCTCGTCTTTTGGTGGAAGATCTATAGGATAGCCTCTCGGATTTTTTAATGGGCCACCATGTGTTGTTAAATATATAAGTGACATATCGTCGCTATCTTCATTTTGGATCAACCAAATGAGTTCTTGTATAAGCCTACGACCAGTAGCTTGACTGGCAGTAACTTTATGGATGTGATCTGCTTGCCATTGGGGCGAATCAAGAAGCACATCATATAGATCATCAACCGCCTCAAGCATTGACGGGCGATTTTGACCTGGATTATTTTTATAGACCCCAACTGCAAAAAGTAACGCCCAGTATTCTGTTCCTGCAGCCTCCTGACTAACAGTTAATTCTTCCGCCTCTATGTTGTTATTTCTCATCATTACCCTTTTTGTATTTAATCCTGCATTGCAAACAGGTGAGACAATTAACAATATGCAAATAATTGCTATAATCATCATTGAAAATTTTATATCCAGAGTACCTTTCATTTTTAATCCACCATTAATTTTAATAAGGTTTCTAATATAAATCAATTTCCATGCCTCTATCATCGAAATTTTAACTCGTTAAATTTTGGAATGTGAAATTTAATATGCAAAAAACTGTTTCATGGCTTCACAATAACCGTATTGGAGAAAAAATATGGAAGCAATTATTCTCGCCGGTGGATTTGGAACTAGGCTTAGACCACTAACGTATACAAGAGCAAAAGCTCTACTGCCCATACTAAATAAACCTATGGTTTACTATTTGATTACTATGTTGCCCAAAGAAGTTGATAAGGTTATCTTGGCTGTAAACTATAGAAGGGATCAGATTGAAGAGTATCTTAAAAACAATGACTTTGGAAAAGAAATAATAGTAAACGATGAACCAGAGCCTTTAGGGACTGGTGGTGCTGTAAAATTTGCAGAAAAGCATGTCACAGGGTCTTTTCTTGTGTTAAATGC
>JAGLML010000172.1 GCA_023140035.1 Thermoplasmatales archaeon | reverse complement strand
GCATATCATTTAGGGATGTAGCCTAAACTATTGCAATCTCTATCTCTTTACCTGAATAGTCATATGCTTTCCAAGAGATATCGTTGAAGGGGCTTGCAACAATAATGTGTATTTTCCCATATTTATTAAAAAGCGCCAAATCGGCCTTTGAAGGCCTTGCATTTGGAATTGGATGACTATGAATTGTACCAACTATGCTAAAATCTATCGGTAACATATGTAACTTAAATATTGCATGAGAATCGCCAGAAATTGTGCCTGGTAAAATTATAACTTCAATTATTGTATGTTTCGATAAACTATCGATTCTTAGTAATCCACCGAATTCGTTTGGATAGTTTGATTTAGCGCACTCTAGAATGAGGTCCAGACATTTTCTTTTGATTTTCCATCCGGTTGGCATATAACCAGTTTCTTTCTTTCGTCGAAAAATATCCATTTTTATCGTATTAGCTTTAATCGAACCATCTGATAAAAGCTTTCACCAAATCTTACAAATCGTGCTTTTTTTTCTGAGCCTGTTACGACGATATTACTTTCTGGAGTAACTACCTTTGCAACTCTTCCATCAATCACAAGCTTAGTTTCCTTACTCTTAGCTAATAGAGTTATTCTAATATTTTTATCTAAGGGGACAATCCATGGGCGAGCAGATAATTTAAAAGGGGCAAGTGGTGCAATAATCATAGCGTTAACTGTTGGATCCATTATCGGCCCTCCAGCACTTAGAGAGTAGCTTGTTGAACCTGTTGGAGTGGCGACTATTATACCATCTGCTCCCATCGTTTCAATCAACTCATCATCTACAAAAAGTTTTAAGTAGAGTATTTTTGCAATCCTGTCCGTCTGCACCGTAACTTCGTTTGTAGCATCGGTAAGTCTTTTTCCGTCTAAAGTTATTTTTAATTTTGTTCTCTCTTCGGTATTATAGTTTCCTTCTATAACCCTCCTTAATCCATCTATTGCATATTTTGACTCAACCTCTGCAAGAAATCCCATGCCACCTGAGTTTATTGCAAAGATGGGTTTTTCTATTTCCTCCAAGGCCATGAGAATCGTCCCATCTCCCCCTATCGTTACAACAATGTCTGATTTTTCGTTGATTTCTTTTAAGCTGTAACCTTTTAAATCTGCAGATGTTGCAAAACTTTTTTCAGCGAAAACTTTTCCATTTTCACTTAAAAACTCGTTGACATTCATTGCTAGTGAAACAATTTTTTTTACCTTTGGTTTGCATACAAGTCCCCAGTTCATGATTTATATCTCCTACAATCTAGATAATTTAAGAAGGGGTTTTAATTTTATGAGTAGTGATGGATGTTTTAAGACTAATGCTTTTACAAGGCTTAGCGTGCTAAGTTCATCAAATTTGTAATCCTTTAGCGAATCAGCAAGCATATTCAAGGTTTTATCTTCCATACCAAGAATAATTTCTTTTACTACATAATTTCTCTTTAATTTTTTATATAATGTGTTTTTTAGTTTTTCTTCATATGGTAAGAGCATTTCCTTGTCAAATCTTTGTTCATCAATTGCTTTTCCGATTGTCTCTCCAGCTGTTTTCCCCGCTTCTATCGAAGCCATCAGTCCGCCTCCTGTTATAGGGTCAACTTGTCTTGCTGCATCCCCTACAAGGAGCAGATTGTCTCTTACTGATTCAATTGGTTCGGCAACTGGGACTGCACCAGCAAGAAAGCGGAGAGGTTCTCCTTTTTTTAATTCAGGGCGAGAATTAATAAATTTATCAAGAAGTTTTAATGACATACCTGGTTCACTTAGGCTTGCTAGAATACCAATCCCTACATTGGCAATATCTTTGCCTTTCGGAAATATCCATGCATAGCCGCCAGGTGCAATCTTTTTTCCTAGGTAGAAATCACAGTATGCTCTATCGAACTCAACATTTGATAGTGTATATTGGGCACAGGTTTCTAGGTCATATGGTTTTAATGTTGTTTTCATTCCTGCCCATCTGCCAATCTTCGATTCTACTCCATCGGCACCAACGACGATGTCTGCTTCGATATCAAACTCCTCACCAAATTGTTTGGCTTTTACACCGTTGATCTTACCATTTTCTTTCAGTATGTTAACAGCACAGGTATTAAGCATGAGTTCTGCACCAGCTCTTATTGCACCACGCGCCAGTTCTTGATCAAAAATATCTCGATAAAGTACATAACCTGTTTCGTCGCCCGCCATATCTGCAGCCAATTTTACCATTGTTCCATCCGGAGAAATTATACGAGCACCATCCATGTTATTTGCAAGCCATCTCTTTCCTTCTAGAACCTTAAACTCGTCAACTCCTTTACTGACGCCTTCACCACAAAGAACAGGAACGCCAACTTCTTGCCTTCGTTCTATGATAAGAACGTTAGCTCCTGATTCTGCCGCAAATCTTGCAGTCACACTTCCTGCCGGTCCACTACCAACCACGACAACATCATATTTCATTCTTAATACACCTCGTTACTGATTGCTCCAACAGGACAAGCGTGAATGCAAATACCGCAGTCAATGCAATTTTCTTTGCTTACAATTGCTTTACTAGAGCACATCGTGATTGCATCTTGTGGGCATACTGAAATACATCCTCCGCAAGCCAGGCATTTTCCTTTATCTACTAATGCTTTAGGCTTTCCCATAAGACTCACCTCTTGTAATTCCAGAAGCTATTACATGAGCTACCCGTATTGGTTCAGGTATCACACCTCGTATCGTCGAGAGATTTATTATTTCTTTTGCCTCCTCAATAGCGATACCTACACATTTTATATATATTGGATTATGATTTGTTTCTACCGTATGCATTTCTCCTTTTTTTAAAGTCTCC
>JAGLML010000171.1 GCA_023140035.1 Thermoplasmatales archaeon | reverse complement strand
CGTAAGAAAGTTTTTATAAGAGTTTCTGCTTATTTTTTTGGAAGGATGTGGATGTGTGCATTTAAGTAGAGCATTGTGTAGATTGATTGTTATATTTATTGGCTTGTGCTTTATGTTCTCGGTTCTTTTTGTTGCTAATACATCTGCAGAGGATGATCCGGATAGCTTGGTTGACGCAAGCTTTGAGATTGAATTTGTAACGGGCACTGATTTGAAGATAAGTGTTACTATGGATGTCAGTGAGATAACAGCTTTTGAAACTACATATGGTAGTAGCGACATACAAAACCTGGCAGCAAGTGCGGAATACGATGACATAATAACCATGGGAGGAATAATGCAAACTCTACATGATTTATTAAAAAATCAAATAGGAATGACGTTTGAAAATGCAAATGTTGTTTCATTAAACACAAGACCCACATACGAAGATACAGTATTTTATGAAGAATACGGCGTTAATCTTACTTCTCCTTTTTTTGGCATGAACGAAACAGTAAATTCCCATGATTTTGTCAACGGTGTTTTAGATATGGATGCCATTATCTATTATGTGTTTAGTCTTCATGCAGAGGCGGGATGGAATAACACATATACAATAATTCTACCAGAATTTATGAAGTACAGATCCACAACAGGATCTGCAGAAAATAATAGAATCCAATGGGAGGTGAAAAACAGAGACGGGCAACATCCTGAATTGCCAGCAGAAATATCGATTCAACTGACTGAACCCACCCTACCTAGATTAACAGAAGACGACATACACCTGGAATTTAAGATAGATACTAGTAATATAGACGGCATTGTATTAAAAACCACCATTTTTGCAAAAAATGTGGATATACGAGAATACGACATTTTGCCTGATTTTATTAATGAATTGAATTTTGTTTCTTCTGATGGAGTTAGATTATTTATCGATAATGGGCTTCTTTCATGGAATGATCTTTATCTAAGAATGATAAAACCCATAGAACAAAATACTATATCAACGATTGAAAACTCATCCTTTAATCAGACATTAGAAATGTCGTTTAACTGGAATCCTGAGACCACAATAAATTGTTCATCTCCATATAATACAACAAGCATGGATGACGAACCGCCGATAAAAGCTGAATTAATTGATGAAGATGTAAACCTAATGATTTGTGACATGTCGTCTAGAGGCTTTTTTGGTCTTGTTAACGCAGGTGCAATAGCAAATATTTCTGCAGATGACATTAATTTTGGAGACAAGCTTGGTGAGATAGGATATCCTTATGATGTATTTTTGCATCTTCCAAATAATATTTCTTTAGAAGGAAAAAACATTTACAGTTGGAATTCAAGTACTCCCCTTTCTGGAGAGTTTGTATCTGATCTACGACCCATTCCAGAATATTCAAAGGAAAACATAAATATACTCATTGAGATTGAAATAAGCAAAATGGATTTGGACCTTCCTAGTTTTTTTTCCGGAAAAACCAAATTAACTGCAACTTCTTATATTAAAGAAGACAATTATTTTTATATAGTGAGCTTTCCTCAAGAATTTAAAATTTCTGAGAAAATCAATCTAACATACTTGAACTCCGATGCTTTTAGACTATGTACTGAAGAAAATGTTTTTAATGAGGAGGATATCGATGTTTATTTAACAAATAAAAAAGATGTTTTTGAATCAAGACTCTCTGATGTATTAAATAATTTGAAAATAAATGGTGTTGTCGATAAAGATGTATTTTATGACTCGCTAAATTGGGATGGAGATATTTCCAATATGGACAATGTGGTCCCCGTTATTGTTTCGACATATGCCCATAATATATATCCTGTCGCTTTTACTCTGTCTTTTTGGCCTCCTGAAATTAGTATTTCTAATCAGTTGTTTAACCTTAAAGGTTTAGAAAAACAGAGCGTGACGTATCGCATAACATTCCCAAAGGGAATATCGGTAAATGCAAGAGACACTTTAAATAAATCAATGATAAAAGGAAAAACAAACGAGGGGAGGGAATATGTGGAGCTTTCATTTGATCCTGATGAGGGTGTGGAAACGGATATTGTTTTATGTGAAATTGATGTCTCTCCAGTTTATGTATTGGGATTGTTCTTGCCTTGCATACTTAGTTTGGTGCTTGTAGTAATTCTCATCATAATAGCATATTTGATTAGAAAAAAGAGAAAAGGAAGAAAAACCATACAAGAAGATAGGGAATCAACGGGATATGAAGATCAAGATTATTATGTTCCGCCTCCTCCCTCAACCAAATAGTTTTCATTTTTTCTTTAGTTTAAAAGCCGATGGTAGAAGTTTTAAAAGTGAGGGAGAGTTTTTTAATAACGGAAAGGCAAGTTTTGATGGGTAATCAATATCCCCATACTTATTAATGGCATCAATTGTTTTTTTATTGTTTAGCTTTTTAATATATCTATCTAGTTTTTCGTCATTAAAATTTTTAAATATTGTTCTGAATTTCATACCTAATGATAACTCTTTACCAATTTCTTTTGACCACAGCTTATGATATTTATTAAGAACTTGACTGCTAAAGTCATTAAGCTCTAACGCTTCCAAAGCTACAGATGAACAATAATGGGCACATAACAAACCAGGATATATGCCCCCTCCTGATGTCGGTTTTACTTGCGCCGCAGCATCTCCTACAAGCATGATGTTTGATTCAACAGTTTTTTTAAGTGGACCCAATGGTATGGTTCCACCAATATGTTTTGTAATTTTTATGTTTTGTAATTGTTTGGATTTTAATAGATGAATAAAGCATTGTTTTAATGTATTTTTTGAGTTGCTATCAATACATAAACCGATTCGGGCCTCTGATCCATCATTATTTATGGGGATAACCCATGCAAAAAACCCTGGTGCGATGTTTTGCCCTAAAAAAATTTCTACAAATTTAGGATC
>JAGLML010000170.1 GCA_023140035.1 Thermoplasmatales archaeon | reverse complement strand
CCAAAACTCGAACCTTCACTTGAGAGGCTTCACCAGCCATCCCTGTTCTGTCAATAATTTCTACTATCTCACAAGGGGTTCCTTCTATCATAATTCTAGCCCTGTTTCTTTAACGCACCTATCTTTTTAACAATGTTCTCAATCATATCTTTTTCTTTTCCGGGGTTGATAACAGCTACTGCACTTGTAGAAGTTCCCAAACCTGCTGCGTTACCCAACTCTTCTTTACTCGGAACATAAGTATATGGAATATTTTTTTCTTCACACAATATTGGCATATGGGCAAGAATCTCCTCTGGAGAAACATCCTCAGCCATTACAACAAGCTTTGCCTGGCCTCTTTCTACATGTTTTGTTGCTTCATTTGCACCTTTTCCTATCTTCCCACCATCTCGAGCCTTTTCTATCAATTCATAGGCTAAATCTTGCATTTCTTTTGATGCTTGAAATCTTATATACATTGCCATATTTTAGCCTCCTTTCAGAGCTTTCATCGATTTTTCCCTTAAGGAATGTAAAGTTGGAATGTAGGGCCCATATAAAAATCTTTTTCAGGAAAAAACAGTGTTATCATTTTTCTATTTTTTTAAATTGGCAATGGAATTCTTTCAACTTCTAATCTATCAGCAGTCGGATATTCTTCAACCATAAAACATTCACATCCCTTCATTTTAAGTTCTAAAGCAATTTTTTCTAAAATCCATAAACCAATTTCAATCCTACTTTTTTCTTTGTTTAAAAAAATAAATTTTTCTGGGATATCATATTTTTCTTTCAATGAGATAAATAATTGATCTAAAGATGCATCTTGTTTGTATATCGCACCTTTAATTATTGTTCCTTCATCTGTTATAACTTCATATTCTTTAGCAATATTGCGTGCCCTGCGTTTTATCCTATTTTTGAGTTGGATACCATCTTTGAAAGAAACTGAACAATAATGGACTCCTATACCAAGGTCTTCGTTATGTGCCATATTTAAAACAGCAATAGCAGATTCTTGGCTACCCTTAACCGCTGCAGAAATATCATCCTTAGCTACATAATTCTTGTTATTTAACGATTCACAGTTTCTCTCAGAATATTCAAGTTCATTTAGATTGACCCAACGTAATTCATTATCATCTGCCCATTTAATTAGAGAGAACATTTCTTCTTCCATATTTGGAATGGCAGGTACTTCCAATGCAACATCTATTAATGTATCTAACACATTTTTAATTGAAACTTTTATTGGGCTATTATCCATATCACTCCAGTATTCAGGAAATGGATGAAATCTTACTTCATCGAGTCCAACAGAAACAAGTTCGCCTATGCGATCTGCATTTTTGAGGCCCGATGTATATAAATGAATGTGAAATTCGGATCCAAATACATCTTTCAAAAGAGATATATATTTTTTTACTCTTTTCCAAACAATCAGCGGATCCCCTCCCGTAATGCCCGCCCCAGTCGCATCAATGTACTCTGCTTCACGAATCAATTTTTTTGTGTCATCTTCGTTGTCTAACTCCCATTCATTAGCAAATATTCGATCCTTTCCACCTTTTTTAAAGCTCAAAGGACAGTAAAAACATTTAGCAGGACATAGGCCTGTTGCCAGCACCACCATTTTTGAACCTTGTGCACACATCTTACATGCAGGTGATAAAGGAGCAATGTATGAACTGTTATTAAACCAAGAAGTGATTTCTTTCATTTGATTTATGATATTGGTTCATGGTATTAAAATATCTGTTATATCATAAGAAAAGGCATATGGGCTCGGAGAGATTTGAACTCTCGACCTCCCGGTTATCAGCCGGGTGCTCCAACCAACCTAAGCTACGAGCCCGATTGAAGGTGTTAATACACTTTTCCTATAAAAATTAATTCCACGGTACAGTTTTGCGTTACCTGTTCATCCGTCCTCCAGCGATTACCTCAGATTATTGAGACATTTATAAAAACCTTGTTTTTCTACTATAGAATGTGTTAATTTCTACGTTACTCTAAGCCTATTCTTAATAAAAAAAGAGAAAAGAGATTTTGTAGTTGACTCATTCTGGTAGTATGGCTTTGGAATGCAGAGATTGTATAGACATTCCTAGTGACCGTCGATTGGGGAACAGGACTGGGAACAGGAGTAACTTTGGGGCCTATGTATGTTATAGATAAATCAAGAGTTACTGTTTCTCCATCGTTCACATAGACAGGGCCGGCCCACGCACCTATATAGAGAGGTAACCTGGCAGCTCGGACAAATAGATATCTACCTGGTTCAACTTGCATTTCGTATGTGCCTTTACCGTTTATTAATAGGTGTGTAATAGCGAAACCAAATTCTCTACCGCCTTCTGACTTGTTGCCAAATGCTGCTACTCTCACAAAAGATACAGGGTTACCATTCTGATTGGTAACTGTTCCTTTTATAGTACCCATACCAATCTTTTGCAATGGTATTGATCTATATTTTTCTATTCGATGTGAACCTAGTGCTGCACCTGCTGTAAAACAGGTACTAACGACGGTTAAAACAATGAGACCTCCAACTAGAATCGACAACAATTCTTTCTTCATATTTTAGCCCCTTTTTTATCAAAATAATATAAGACATTATAGTATATAAATGTTTATAAAAATAACCTTGTTTTTCTGAAATTATTATAAAAGAAAAGAAGAAAGGAGGGCATAACGCTACAGTACCCCAAGTACAAAAAACAGAATTACTAAGGCGCTTTTTTCCTCCATCTTATTTGCGGCAGTTACAGTTATTGTTGGTTTGCCAAATCCAAAGACGAGAGACTTTACTGTTTATGATGCCCCAGGTGCAAGGCTGGGAATTGTACCAGTCTTCTAATTTATAGTATTATATACCACCACTAGGGTTAACCTTGATAAAGATCAGCAATACCGTTGCACCTTGTTCTC
>JAGLML010000017.1 GCA_023140035.1 Thermoplasmatales archaeon | reverse complement strand
TATCTACGCTATCAGTCTTTGCATCGAAAACCTATGGTTCTAAGCATTTTGTTCCAGGAGATAATGTGTAAAACCATACATCAATGTAAAAATATATTCGTAAATGAGTTTTAACGCACTTTTGGGTAGGTTAATGGTATTATACCAAAAAAGAAAGAAAATGCGTTAGAGGGTTATTTCTGCCTTAATTGGAATTAAAAAGGGAAAGAAGAGAGGGTTTTGTTTTATAGCCCTAGCATGTGCCTTATTATTGGGAACAGATTTGGGTGCTGCTCTAGGAATCTTAGGAATAACAAGTTTATTGTGAATGCTTTGTTTTTAGGCATAGTGACCTCAAAATAAGTCCAGTTGCTCTCTGCACCTTGTTCATCTGCAGTCATTGCATTGATAATAAATGTATTTCTAACTGTATACATGTGAGTTAATATAACTTCTTCTCCAGATGGATATGGACCATGCCATTCTGCACCGCCACATTCATCACCCCAATCAATGTAATATGTGACGTCATCTCCATCAGGGTCTATAGAAACAATAGTCCATTCATACTCAACTCCAATCTTACCTCTAGTTGGACCATCTATATCTGGTGCGGTTGGCGGCTCATTTGCAATTGCTGCTAACGAGAGTGCAGGGATTATCAATAACAAGCAAAGACATGTAGCTACCATTTTCATTTTCATGTTTTATTATTCACCTTATTAGCTACAATGGAGCAATTAAATTTAAATGTTTGGTATAAAATAAAAAAAGGAAACAAATGCGTTAGAGGGTTATTTCTGACGTAAACACTAGGAGTATATCTATGCTCTCAGGAATAGAATATACAGAAACATTCCTATTATGCTGCTCCCATATATAATTACATTATGACATGGTACAGCTCTTATCTAAAAAATCAAAGTTTAGACATCGATGCTAAAATCCATAATATCTTTCTTTTTTTCTTTTATTTTTTACGGAAAAACATATATTTTGGACATAATAACATTGATACCAAAAAATTTATCATTTTGTACAAATTTCTAATAAGAGTTTTTATATAGCATCATGATTATTTTATAAATTACTTTGGAAAGAATAAAAGGGGGAAAAACTATTCAATTAAAAATATCGGGTTTTATTTTGATTACAAACAAAAACTTCCTTCCTCTCGTAATCCTTTCCTTAAACCCCAATGTTTAGAACGTAAACTTAATCCCCCTTTTCCAAAGTACTAGCCAATATATTAGCTATAGAGGCAACTATGAACAAGAAAATAATAAGTATTTTTGTAAATATGCTGCTATTCGTTACTGTTTTTTCAGTAACAGAGGCAAAACATTTAAATCGGAGTATCTTATTATTATAATTTATACACTTGTATATTTTGGGGGAAAAAAATGAAAAAGAAAATAATAAGCATATTTGTATGCATGCTGTTATTCGCTACTGCATCATCAGTAGCAGGGACCATGAATAATGAAAAAAGTGATGTAGCAAACGACGTAAGTTCCAATACACAAACTAGCAGACCTCTATCCGCTCCTGGTGATATATTATTTACATATGATGTGCAGACACCAACTGGTGATACCGGATGTTTAGGTGTAGAGTTTGATGGCACATATTTCTGGGTAACCGGGCGTGACTCACCTGGTGGCGATATTCACAAACTACATAAATTCGATAGCGATGGTAACCATGTAATCACCTACGAGCAGGGCACAACTTCGGTTTGGGGATGGCGTGACTTAGCCTGGGATGGAACATATCTTTACGCTTCAGATGAAGATGAGTTTGTTAAGATAGATCCTGCAGATGGAAGTGTGGTTGAACTTCTTACCAAGCCAGCAGGTTTACCTGTTTGCCGAGGTTTAGCTGTTAATACAGACAATGGTCATTTCTTCTCTGCAAATTGGGGTAGTCCAATCTACGAATTCGACCCAGCTGATGGTACTGTATTCAACACTTTTGGAAATACATTATCTATCTATGGATTGGCTTACGATGATGTCTCTGCAGGTGGACCTTATCTTTGGGTTTATTCCCAAGATGGAGTTGATCCTATCCTTGTACAAATTTCACAATTCGATATTGCCGCTGGGATTTATACTGGTCTTACGTATGAAGGAGTTTACGGGGACTCTGGGATGGCTGGTGGAGCTTGTTTCATTGATGATTGGGATGGAACACCCGCATTTGTTGGTCTGACCCAAGGGACACCACTAGATCTTATCTTTGGAATGGAAATAGGTGCTCAAGCTGAAATTGAAATCGGAGATATCTCTGGTGGATTATTCAAAGTGAAAGCTGAAATCAAAAACGTAGGAACTGCTGATGCAACTAGTGTAGCTTGGACCATCGACTTGGCTGGTGGTTTAATATTGCTGGGTAAAACAAGCAGTGGCACAATACCAAGCATTCCTGCAAGTGGGGCAGTAACTGAAAGTTCCGGTTTAATTCTTGGATTTGGAAAACCTGTAGTAACAGTAACAGCAGATACAGCTACAAAGAATGCAACCGCGACGGTATTGTTGTTCTTTATACTGATATAATAATATCATAGTTGGGAGACTTCTCCCAATTCTCTTTTTTTTAATTATATAGATTTAATTTGTAACATATCTATAGAAACCGCATACTTAACAATTATTTTTACTTTTTATTTTGTTTTTGGACAAACGTTTAAATAGCACATTAAATAACAGCTTTATAAAATTTATACGGGAGAAGTATAAGAGAATGCAAAAAAGTCCAATGGATATGGGTTATCACGAACTTAACAGTCTACTAGATTCATTGTTGGCTTGCTGAGCTTATGCTAGGAAGAAGATATAACAGATTCATAAAGAGGAAATTTTCACAGATTCAAAAAACAGAGGGTTATAGCAATGTAGAAACGAAATCAGTATAGAAATATCGCAGATGCCTCAATATTTTACAATAAACATTTATATATTACATAATCTAATATATTAGAAAGAGGTGAAAATACGATGAACAACCGTTGGTTTGACGACAAAAAGTTAAAATGTGTAGTTCTTTGTGCAGGTAGTGGCAAAAGAATTTCACCTCATTCTAAGGAAACGCCAAAAGTTATGATTGAGATAGAAAACAAGTCAATATTAGGTTATATTATAGATTATTGGAGTAAATACACAAATGATTTCATTTTTGTTGTAGGCTACAAAAAAGAACAAGTTATTGAGTATGTTAATAATCTCCCCATAAACGCTAAGTTTGTTGAACAAAAAGAACTCAATGGAATTGCAGACGCATTGTCATATGTAGAGGGACTAGTCTCAGATAATTTTATCGTTGTACTTGGTGATTGCATTTATAAAGGAGAATTTGACTATCCTAAAGATATGAAGCAGGGAGTTGGTATACGAAAAACAGCAGATATTGAAGATATAAAAGGAAACTATTCAGTTGAAATAAAAAATGACATTATTTGCAAAGTGGTTGAAAAACCAAAAAAAGTTATAAATGATTTATGTGGCATGGGATTTTATTTTTTCAACAAGATAGTATTTGACTACATTAGGATCGCTAAACCATCGAAACTGCGTAATGAAATCGAAATTACAGATGTCATTCAGAATATGATAGATGCTGGAGAAAAGATAAAACCTAGTTTCTTCAATGGAGAATACATAAATATAACCTTCCCAGAGGACATAAAAAAAGCAAAAAAGCTATTATTTAATCAAGATTAGAACAAACGACAACATATCTGGGGATGATAAAAATCAGAAACATAAAAACAAGCGAAAATCTAGATCAGCGTTACCTTGAGAAAATCAAAGATATTGATTTTCATCCTGTTTTTATATTAGGTCTACCAAGATCTGGGACAAGCATTCTATACAAAATTCTTGCTGGAACAAAGTGTTTCAACTCTGTAAAAGCATATCATGTAATCAAATACGATCAACTTTTATATGATCACATTCATAAATTAGAAAACACATCAAAAGAAGAGATTAATCAATATTTTAAAGAAAAAGGTCTAGTAGATAGAGGAATGGATAGATTACAAATAACTGCTGATTTTCCAGAGGAATATGGATATATTTTAGGACAGAGAACTCGCCAAATGTATATAGTTCCAGAAAATCTTCCCGTGTTTATAGAAATGACTAAAAAGATTCAATTTATATCAGAAAACAATAAACCTCTACTGTTAAAAAATCCTTTTGATTTCTCCAATATTGCATATATTAAAAAAGTTCTTCCGAACTCTAAGTTTATCTTTATTTTCAGAGATCCAATTGATATCTTTAGTTCTACTGTTAAAGCTATTAGCTTTTTATTAACAGATAAACATCCCTATTCAACACAAATTTTTAGAGCTTACAATAAAATATTCGAGAATCCATTATTGCTATATATGGCCAGATTTTGCTTCACAAAGCTTTCCTTTTTAGGATTGATTTATGTTACTTTACATTCAGCTAAGATTTCAGAACGTTTCTTGAAAAATGTAAAATACCTTTCAAGTGGGGATTATATCAATGTAACATATGAAGAATTGTGCAAAAACCCTCAGGATACTGTAGAGGAAATCATGAGTTTTGTAAACGTTAAGTTAAAAGATGAAATTGATTTCAAATCATTTATTAAGCCTAGAAAAACATCTATAGAGCCTAGTGTATTAAAAATGAAAAATTTCATATACAAAAGCATGAACAACTATGTTGAATATTTCAAACTTACACTAGAAGAATAATAACAATCCAGAATGTTGAAGAAAAAAATAATTTATTTTACATGATTTAACTGGCTAATTTCAACAAGTCTTTTAGCGGCTTTTTCCTCACCACTTTCCTTCTGCAGTTTTTTTACTAAATTCTGAGCATTTTTTAAATAATTATTATAATCACTGAAGATTTTATTAATTGATTCTAGTAATTCTTCAGGTTTAAAAAATTTTTCTGACAACCGTATAGCAGAGTTATTCCTAACAAGATTATCAATATTGCCTTGATGTTCCAAGAAGAGAGGTATACATATAGCAGGTTTGCCCGAATATGCCAATTCATATACTGTGCCACGTCCTCCATGAATAATGGCTAAATCCACCATTTTTGATACTTCATAGAATGGTACATATTCTTTGAATAGGATATTTTCATTTGTTTTTGGTAAACTATTTTTATCCAATAGATTAGTATAAACGGCGATTACATTATAATTTGTTTGATTTAAGGTTTCTACAATTTTTAAAAATAATTTTTTAACTCCAGTACTTCCCATAATCATTACAATAGATTTCCCAGATCTTTTTAGATGATTTTCAATATCAGTATCAATTTTCTTTTTTTCTCCTTTAAAAAGGTCGCCTCCAATAATTGGACCAATGAAATTTTCAATTGGAAACCGTTCAGAGGGATTTATTCCAAGGAAATTTATATCGTCACAAACCAATGTATGATCCCCAAGAACGATGTCATTAAAATATTTAAAAAGTTGAACCTGATATTTTTTAGCAATCTTGTTAAAGTTTCTGACAAGCATTTTATTTTTTAATAACAACCATTTTGCAATTTCATTTTTTATGGAGGAGGGTATCCTTTTTGTAAAGAAATTCTCCATACCGTCCGGAAACGTTAATAGCCCTGATTCATAATAAGGTGGTATGGTTGTCCCAGAAGCAATAACAACAGATGGTATTTTTGCGGCTCTAGAGGAGATGCTGCATGTTAAATTAAATGAGCTTACAATTAAATCAATTCCGGTTTTGGTAAATGCATTGATTTCCTCTGAAACTGATTTTTCGGTATTTTCTTTAGAATAGAGATTAATAATTGTTTTAGAAAGCGATGTTCCTTCTTTGAACATTTCTTTTCCTTCATCAGATAACCCCTCAAGAATATCATTTAATCTAACTACCCTACATCCAATGTCTTCCGCTAGATATTCGTATTCTCCCCAGTGGCTAAAAAAAACTGCCTTTCCCCCTAGATCCATATAAGACTTGGCAATTTTAATTAAAGGAATGGTTTCTCCCATGCTGTAAAAACAAGGAAAAAATCCTATAAACGGTTTTTCTGTATTTTGTTTGATTTCAATTTCCTTTTGGTTCATAAAGTCTTTTACTGTATAGCTCTCTACACTTTAATACTAATGCCACCTCGGTTAAAATAATTACTTATGATTACCAAAGAACTAGCTTTTTACTCTACATTCACCTTGTTAACAACAATTTTGTTTTTATACAGTAGACCGAACTTGATACTAGTTAAAAAATCGATTCTTTGTCTAGTCTAGGGACATAAAAAGTTAAATGATCCCAATAGAATGCAATAACCCAAGAGTTGGTTCACCAAGTAAATCATTTATATGGTAGATTAAGCAACTTATATATACTGCACCGCCAAATACAACTGGGAAGTAATAAACAGAGGATTCTAAAGAATCTTTTTTTGAGATTACTCCAACTAGCCCCATTATCACACCTGCAATTAAGACGAGGATGGTAGGGAGGTAACTTAAGGAATATAGTAAAATAAGTGGAGTTAGGAAAATCATATGAATTATAACAATCATTTTTAGAGTTTTTTTTGCAGTATCAAATCCTGCCCAAACAGCAAACGTCACTGTTCCACTATCTTTGTCAGAAGAATAATCATTGATGTGATTCCAGACTTGGGCAATACAACTAAATATTCCAATAGAAATTGCAACTAACCAGTTAATTAATTCTATAGAACCTGCGATAAACGAACCCCATATAACAAGAAGAACAAATCCAAAGAAATGCCACATTATATCAAATCCAGGTCGTCCCTTTAATCTTAACGGGGGGGAAGAATACACCCACATCCAACCTAAGAGCAGAGTGCATAATAAGAAAACCTCAAATTTAAATAAAATTGAAATAACCAATGAAATAACGACGAATGTTATAATTAGAAAAGCTGCGGTCTGCTTCGAAATTATTCCGGATGCAATTGCATTAATACGAATTTTTCTTAGATTTTTCCGATCAGAATCAACATCGTAGTAGTTGTTTATTGCAAATGTAAACGAGAGAATACAAAATGTTGCTACAATAAAGACTACCAAGGGGACTATGTAGCTGAATAAATCCAAGGATGACATTCCTAAAATAAAGCCTATAAAAGAGATTGAAGACCAATTAACTACACCACGCACTCTAATAAATCCTGTTAGAAAAACTAAAACTATGTTTTTCTTTTCATCAATTTTACCACTCACGGTAGGCACCTACTTTCAAAAACTCTCCCCAAATTCTTGTTTGATTTCAATTCCCTTTTGGTTCATAAAATCTTTTACTGTATAGTTCTCTACACTTTAATATTAATGCCACCTCGGTTAAAATAATTACTTATGATTACCAAAAGAACTAGCATTTTGGGCAGTAAATTAAATGGATTTAATCATTTTTTACTTTTCGTATCTTAAATTCTGCAATCCCTGTGGGTATAATCTCCAGGTCATCTCCGTCTTTTATATCATGAGCCTTTGCTAATTGACTAGGGATAGTTATCACTAGACTACTACCCACTACACGTGCTTTCCTAGTTAGAGGCATATATCCCCTCCTAACACTAACTGTAATGTATACTTAAATATATATATGTTTTGGTTTTTCTAAATATATCTAAAAATATCTATAGAGTTTAAACTTCATATTTTTTATGTATAATATATAAACCAAAAAGTTATGAACAAAAATATATTACAGGAACTTAACGTGAGGCGTTATGAAAATATTTGTCGACACAGCAGATCTGGACGAAATCAGGGAACTTGTATCATGGGGAAAAATAGATGGGGTTACTACAAATCCCACATTAGTTGCAAAAAGCGGACGGTCATTTAAAGAAGTTATCGATGAAATATTCGATATCGTCGATGGACCAATTAGCTTAGAAGCGGTGAGTGAAACAGCAGAAGACATGGTAAAAGAAGCAAAAGATATCGTTTCAACCATTCCTGAAAAACATAGAAAAAACATCACAATAAAAATACCAATGACACCTGAAGGATTAAAGGCAGTAAAAGTATTGAGTAAACAAGGAATTCAAACAAACGTCACGCTTATTTTCTCAGCAAATCAAGCGCTACTTGCAGCAAAGGCCGGTGCAACTTTTGTCAGTCCATTTATCGGTAGGCTCGATGATATAGGACAAGAGGGCATGGAGGTAATTGAAGAGATTATGGATATTTTTACCAATTACGATATAGATACACAAGTTATCGTAGCTAGCATTCGACATCCAATCCATGTTATTCAAGCGGCACGACTGGGTGCACATATTGCTACAATCCCTCCAAGCGTCATCAGAAAAATGGTTAAACATTCATTAACTGATGTGGGCATAGAGAGATTCTTAAAGGATTGGGAAAAAGTAAAAAAATAAAACATTTCTATTGTTTTATCTTGCCAAATTCCTTTTTGTTAATTAATAACAGCAAAAAGTATTTTAACTTTGAATGCATATAGTACCTCGTGATTTGATATGAGAAAACATAATTGGCATCCAAAGCTGATAGAAACATATCTTGAAAAATATTATAAGAATATTGATACGAGAGACACTGCAAGGGTATATCTCAAGCATTTTTTTACAACAATGAATGAAGATCCTAACAAATTCTTAAAGAAAACAAAAAAAGAAATTACTGGCATGCTCTGGGATTATACGCAGAAAATTGAGAACAGAGCTCCAAAAACGCAGAACTCGATGTTGTCGTTTATACGAAAGTTTTTAGTGAGAAATAAGAAAAACGTAGACGATGTGGAATGGGAAGAGATGCGGAATAGAAACAATCTCAAAAGAGCAGCACCCATAACCAAAAAGAAAACACCAACGTTGCAAGACCTGAAAAAATTACTTTCATATACTACTAGCATCAAGGCTAAAAGCTTGTTTGTATTCTGTGCATCAACAGGGTTAAGGATTGATGAGGCCCTTTCATTGACATTTGACGATCTTGATATGGAAAAATGCCAAGTTGAACTTATAGACGAAGCTGCGAAATTAGATATTACTAGATATACTTTCTTTACACCTGAAGCAAAGGAACTACTTGAGCTATGGATACCTGAAAGGGAAAAGATGCTGCAAACTCGTTATAAGAAATCTAAATATCTTAGAGAGAAGCTGGAAAAACAAGGGTATGAGGTTGTAAAGAACTTTCGAATCAAATCAAAATTGAAAGGAAAGGAATACAAGTTCTACCATTGGGATATAAAAAAGGATGGAAGGATACTTACAAAAGATGAAGTAATTGCCCTAGATGGACGTATATGGCCCTTTGAATACATCAATGCACAGCGTATGTGGACCACACTGCTTGAGAAAGCAGGACACCCATACAATGAAATAAACAAGAATCCAAAACTTAAATTCAAGAAGTATCTTTACAATGAGCATTGCCTAAGAAGGTTTTGGTTTACTCAATTGACTGCAGATCGTGTAAATGATAAATATATCAATTTTATGGGAGGGCATATCTCGGAACTTGATTCTTCATACACATTGTTTGAAAGCGAGGTTATGCAGAGAAAGCTAAAAGAAGAATATGATCAGCACATGGGCTGTTTATCAATATTTGAAGCGTTACCTGACTTAAGCGGTGTGCATGAACAGTTAAAAGAGAAAGATGGGCAAATATCCAACATGCAACAGGAGATACACAACTTACGAAATCAAGTAGGAGACTTCCAAAAGTTAGTAGATGATCCAGATTTTAGAATGAAAATGATGAATATGATGGCGAAAGAATGGGCAAAAAAACAAAAAAAATAGACGTGAAAAACGATTAAAATAATTACTCTATAATTACTTTTTTAAAAAAGTGTTTTACTTCCGTTAAATGCTGAAAAAAACCGAAAAAAAAGAGGATAGAAAGACTTAAGGTGAGGTACGCTTTAAATAATAATGGAGATGGGAGGCGCAGCCATATTTAATGAAATAAAATATCGGCTGACGGCAATTTAAATAATCATGGATCTTTAGTTTCCGATGATGATGAACATGATGGCTGAGGAATGGGAGAAACTAAAACGAGAGAAAAGTTTCTAATTTTATCAAGTTTAGAAAGTTAAAAAAGAAAGAAAGATTGACTATTAAAAAAAATGTACCAAAATTCAAAGAGTTTATAGATAGATATATTGAATTGATACAAAAGAAAAGGAAGAAAAAATAAGTCTGTGAATTAGATAGCATGTTCTCCTCCTTAAAGTGACAACAGTAAAAAAAGTAAATTTTAGGAATAATCTCTTCAAGAAATCCTAATACTACCCACGTGGTGTATAAAATAAGATGATAAACATGAGCGGCAAGAATAACGAACCCAGATCTCTGCGTCAAGGAAAAAAGTTTCATAAGAAGATTCAAAAAGAATGGCTAAATTCAGCGGAAGGAAATGTTAAGCCCGAGAGAAGAATAATCAAGCCATGTGGGAGGAAAGGTAGAATAGACATTTTTGTCAAGAGTGATGAAGAGTTGGTTGCAATAGTTGAAATTAAAAATTCAAATTGGGATGAAATGACAGATAAAGCTACAAGGCGAAACGTCAAACGTCAGGGCCGTCAAATTTGGAATTATATTGAATCGCAATTGGATTTGGGAAAGGACGTGTCGCCTGGAGTTATATTCCCTGAACGACCAGGAGACTCTGATAGAATGAACCTAATTGAACAGTTATTTGAAAAGATGGGAATTTCTGTTGTATGGGATGATGAATCTACTGCAGAAAGAAAAGCACGTTCATAAGAATTATTATCTTTATATACATCGTCCAAATGTTTTGTCATTAAAGAAATAAGACTAAATTGAGGAGTGTAAACTGACATAAGATAAAAAAAAGATAAAAAGAAAAGATATATTTTTATCAACACCATAGTTGTTAGAGATGTGTATATGAAAACTCAAAATAATGACAATAATGACAAGGACCCTTTAGATACAAAACAGTTAGAAATATATAAAGGCTTGAAAAACATTGGATCTGAAATATCTGCTTTTTACCTTGATGGTATTAAAATATTCAACAGTAATAATCTAGAAACTAAATCTTATTTGCTAGCTCATATTGCTAGAGAAATTGAAGGTGGATTAAGGAATGTTCTTGTATGTAAAGAGAAGAGTGTAAAAAAATGCAAAGAATGTGGCCAATCTATCGGAAGAGTTAGCCATATAGATTCTATCTGTGATGTTTTAGGGGTAAACAAGGAAGATTCATTTGCTAAAGAATGGCACAGAATAGCCAAAGATTTCCATAGATACGCACATCGACATGGTCCATGGAAAACACCAAGGGAAAAGTCCGGATTTGAAAAACTATGGAAGGGATTTGAAAATGTACTTTTCGAATTGGTAGGGACCTATTACAACTTATTGGATCGGGTTGACCGGATACTAAAATATGAAACACCAACAAAAGAGATAATTGAGACATTACCCAACTTGTTAGAATTAGATGCAAGATATTCATATTTCTTTCGTAATTTAAAGTCACCTCAATGGTTAAAACCTCTAAAGGAAAAGGGTTACTTTTCCCCAGAAAAAAATCCAAAGTCACAAGAAGTCTCTGAGCAGCTAGGATATTATAGAATTCCTCATTGGACTGCTTTGGATTATCTTGAAAATATCGCTAATAAAAACAGTGAACAATCGTCCGATGAAATAACCAATCTTCTTATTGAAATTGTTAATTCAATAGCAAATTATAGGGACGAAAATGGTGAAAGAATTGAGAACAGGAAAATATACTTTGAAAATTATGGTTTATGGAGATAATATTAAACCAGTAAAGAAAGAATTATATGTAAATTGGGGTGGCAACTGGAAGGCACATGGTAGAGATAGTATAATCGTTAAAATGAAATGAAAAAGAAAATGATAATTATCAAATCAGTTGATTTGAGCTTCGTGCCTCCGGCACTCCGCCCAAATCGAAAACGTAGAAAGATAAAACTTAAAGTCGTCTATTAGTTTTACATTAGAGAGAATAAAAAATTTTAAACTGAGATAGCTGGTTTATGCAAGATATTAAAGACAAAATCCAACAACTGATAGTACAGGAGGAAGGATTACTCTATAACATTCCTAAAAATTAGATTATAAAGCTAGAGAGCAGAACATAAGGGATAAATATCGCTTAAATGAACCTTTAACTTCAATTGGTAGGGAAATCATAAGTGAAGATGCTGGTGAATTAGTATCAAATATTTTTGGAGCGAAAAAGAAAATAGGGAAATCTCTGACGTCTAAGATACTAAAGAACCAATATTTAGTGCAACTGGATAGTGAAATCAAACAATTGTGGAAAGAATATGATTATAGCTGTAGAAATTATGAAGCAAAGCAATAATCAACCTCTTTTTACCCCCCACACAAAACCAAGGATTGGTTTTTAAAAAAGAGTGGTTATCCTACCAAAAGTGTAGAACTACTGTGTGATATATATCTGTTATAAAGAATATATTAGCGTTTGTCCAAAATCCTACAAACATAAAAAATGTTACTTTATTTTATCATTTTGTAGGAAAATTAGTAGATATGGATTTAAATAATAATAAGATAATTATTAATTTCTGTCAATAGTTGTTGGATTGACATGAGGGAGGTATATGTAATGAAAGAGAAAGACTCGTATAGTATAATGGATTTTAAGGAGGCTGATCCTCAACTTGAAAAACATAGAAGAGATGTATTAGAAAAATACATTGAATATGAACTTGTTTTAATGCACGAGTTTAGAGATCAGGGTAAAACTCTTGACGATTTTATAGAACATATAAAAACAACTCTCTGGTATGTGAAAAACCAGAGAGCGCAACAAATAAAAGAAGAACTAGGAATGTAACGTTACTCTTTTTTAATACCTATTATCTCATCAATAAGTTCATATTTTATCAGGGCTTTACCCATTATTATTTTCCCCTCATTAACCTTAAAGAATACTTCATTGTTTGGTTTTAGGTCTAGGAGTTTTAAAACTTCCGGGGGGAGCGTTACCCTGTTTCTACTGTCTATCTGTCGGGGTCTACCTAGTAATTTTACCATTTATCACCTATATTGCATTTACCCATATTTAGTTTTATTGGGTTAATGGGAAA
>JAGLML010000169.1 GCA_023140035.1 Thermoplasmatales archaeon | reverse complement strand
TTTCTAACAATTCCTGTTCTGATTATTAGAAACTATGCCTGGCAATTAGTTCAAAAGGAACAAAAAATAAAAATTCCTTTCTTTCAATCTCTTAAGATACATTTAATAGGATATTTTTACGGAATCATCTCACCAGGATATATTGGCCAACTCATAAAAGTTCCTCACATGAAAGAACATACTGGGGAACCCTACGGTAAACTTTTTATAAATGTATTTATTGATACAGTAATTCGTACACTTTCTCTTTATGTAATGATGGTTATTGGAGGATTAATAATTATTGGATTATTCCCCGAATTATTCTATATAACCGTCGCTTGGATTATTATTTTGAGCATAATACTTTTATATTTCATTAAAAAAGAAAGAGGAGAAAAACTTTTGTATTCTCTTGTAAGGTATTTCACCCCAAAAAAATTAAGAAATCATCTTAATAGATTTATTGATACATTTTACAAGGATTTTCCAAGTATAAAAAGATTATTTTTCCCTCTTCTTTTAGGGGGTTTTACCTGGATCATTATCTTTACTCAGGAATACATCATTGTTTTAGCACTTGGATTGAACATTCCTTATCTTTATTTTCTTTTGTTATATCCGATTGCCAATGCCGCAGGTTTTATACCGATTTCTTTCGCTGGTCTAGGAGTTCGCGAATATACCGCGATTTTATTGTTTTCAACGATTTTTTCAATAGAAGGAGAAAAAATTTTTGTTCTATCTCTGATGGGTTTTTTAATTACAACCGTTCTTAAAGGATTTATTGGTTTCCTTCTTTCTTTAACAGAAACCAGAAAAACAGAACTTATTCGACATACACCATAAATGTGTTTAGATGATCATTAACAAATATAATTTATAATTTTTGAAAAAAAACATCGCCGACTAACAGGCTTAAGGAATAATGGGAATGAACCTTCCTTTCCTCCATATACAACTGCAAGACATTCGATTCCATAAAAATAATATACCTATTTGGTGTTGTAATCAAAAAAATTTGAGATAATCAATGGGATAATTATGAAAAGTCAAGGCATCGGCTTTGGGAAGGCCATTTTATTTAATGAACACTTTGTAGTATATGGGATACCATCAATTGTTTCTGCAATAGGAAAATATACGGTTGCTAAAATAGAACCATGTGATCAACCTAAGTTGATACTAGAAGATAATCGGGATGCGACCCCAAATTACAAAGAAGAAAAAATTGACCAACAAAATGATTCCATTAATAGAATTTTGAAGAAAATGGGCATTGATATATCCAAAAATGGAATCAAAATTACGTTGAATGGAAATCTTTATGTAGCAAGCGGCATCGGTGCCAGTGCAGCTTCGTGTGTGGCTATTGGGAGAGCTCTCTCAAATTATTATAATCTCAATCTATCAGATGACGAAATTAATGATATATCATATGAAGGAGAGAAAGGATATCACGGTACTCCATCAGGAGTTGACAACACCGCATCAACTTATGGAGGGCTTATTTGGTTTCAAAAAGGAGAAAATAATATCATAGAAAAAATCCCGATCTCTAACCCTATAGAAATCGTAATAGGCAATACTGGCAAAGTTGCAAACACAGCTGCTGCAGTTGCTGGTGTTAGGGAAAGGAAAGAGAAAAACCCTGAGAAATATAAGGAAATATTTGATAGAACTGAAAATATAGCATATTTAGCAAAAAGAGCTTTGCGTGAGGGGGATTATAAAGAAGTTGGAAAGCTCATGAATGAAAATCATAAACTATTGCAACAGATAGAAGTTTCATCGAGGGAACTTGATTTTCTTGTAAATGTTGCACGAGAGCACGGTGCTCTTGGATCGAAACTTACTGGTGGCGGCTTAGGGGGAAACATAATCGCTTTGACGCCAGGTAAAGAACTGCAAGAAAAGGTGACAAATGCCATTGAAAAAGAGGGATTTCAAACCATAAAGACAGTAATAGGTGCATCCTGGGGCGGTATCGAGTAATGAATCTTCGTGATTTTCTATCCACACTTGAAAAGGACAATAAATTGATACGCATAAAAAAAGAAGTATCTACAAATTATGAAATAGCGAATATCATATATTCTCTCGATGAAAAACCAGTTATTTTTGAGAATGTTAAAGGATTTGATTTCCAAGTTTTTGGTGGTATAACTTCAAATAGGGACATTATTGCCGATGGCCTAGACACAACAAAAGATAAACTTTTGTTTAAACTTGTTGAATCGCTTCGCAATCCAAAAGAACCAGAGATAATAGATAAAGCGCCATGCCAAGAAGTGATAATAAAAGATCCTGACCTAAGTAAAATCCCACTTCTCTATCATTTAGATGATGATGGTGGCAGATATGCCTCGGCTACAGTTTCAACGATAAAAGATCCTGATACTGGTAGAAACGTGTCATATCATCGTTTAATGGAAATTGGTAAAAACAAATTCACTGCGCGTCTCATTAAAAATAGGCAAACTCGTACCACTTACGACAAACTCGAGGGAGATCTAGAGATGGCAGTATGTATTGGTAACTCTGTAGCGGTTATGCTTGCAGCTTCACTTGGACCACCTTCTGGTGTTGATGAATTTTCCATAGCAAATGCTCTTGATAAAACACCCATGGTTAAATGTATAACAAAAGATCTTGAAGTTCCAGCTGAATCAGAATTTGTTATAGAAGGAAGACTTACGAAGGAGCTCGATCGCGAGGGTCCCTTTGTTGACCTTACTGAAACAAGGGATTTTGAACGACAAGAACCTGTTTTTGTTGTTGATTGTATAACACATAGAAAGGATGCAATGTATCAAGCGTTGATACCTGGTAGGCTGGAACACAAAACGCTTATGGGTATGCCAAAAGAACCAACTATTTACAATGAAGTAAGTAAAGTAGTAAACTGTAAAAATGTGCTTGTAACAATGGGTGGTGGTTCATGGCTTCATGGT
>JAGLML010000168.1 GCA_023140035.1 Thermoplasmatales archaeon | reverse complement strand
TTACATCGGGTGAAATCTGAGCTGTACACCATTTTGGTGTTTTTTTGATTCTCAATTCTACATTTGCATCATCTTTCCTTGATAGATATTTTTCAACCAATTTTGCAAATCTCCCACTGATTTTATAGCCCACATTAATAGGAAAAGTTAGCTCTCCGGTTAATGGGATAATTTTTTGTGAGGTTATTTCTGCGTCATAATTCAAGTTTAAATCACTTGAACACTTAAATAATGAAGATGATACACTCTCTGTTAACCAGATAGGTATCGCCATTAGAATGAATGCTGTGATGATAATTGTAAGGATTTTCCTTGATTTTAAATGTATAATGTGTTTTCCTCCCTTACTATTCTAATAGATGGTATATTATTTAAATCCTATGTCACAGATTCTTCTGGGTAAAAACACCCTGTTTTTCAATCCCTTTTTATCTTCCCACAAAACCAAAGGATTGGTTTTATAAAGCGATAAACTTTGTGAAATTAGAGTGATAAAGAGGAGTATAATTGTATCAAATGTTAAATTCTACTCATATATTTGCAATCAATTAAAATATGGATAATATTTTTTTAAGTAGATTTGTTTTACGACATCATCTTTTGCATAGGAGTTTTAGATTGTGGTCAAAAGAATGCAAAAACTATGTTTTTCTCCTGTAAAAACTAGTGAGAATGCAGGGGACGTGATTCCAACTGGGAGTTTAAATCACTTTTAATCATGCCCGCATCGGGATTCGATCTGTTATTTGGGACCATTTTTAAGAGCTTACTAATAGAACTCCCCTCTCTCAATAAATATTATTCAGATAAGAAAGTAGTGAGAACATATTTCCATAGTTTCTATCCACATTCCTATCTCTACTTTTTCTACATGTGGCATTTCTAAGATAGCATCTCTTAATTTACAAAGATGCTTAAAGTTTTTAACAACACTTATTGCTACCATGTCATACCCTCCGACAATTTTTGAAGCCACAATTATACTGGGAATTTTAATTATTTTATCTAAAATTTGAGTTGAATAGGCTGGTTTAACTTTTATACTAAAACGAGTGATAAATGAGTAACCAATTTTTGATGGATCAATGACAACTGTTGAATCAATTATTATCCTTTCCTTTTTTAATCTTTCAAACCTATTACTAATAGTATCTGGAGAGACCTTAAGTTTTCTTGCAATCTCTCTTAAAGATGTTCTTCCATCTTCCTTCAGGGTTTCCAATATAGTATTATCAATTTTATCTAATTTCATAGAAATCATCTATTCAAATTCGAAATTTTTAGGACATAATAGAGGTTTATCTACAAATATATCTACATTAACACTTTTAACTTGCGGATCATCTTCGATTATTTCTTTAGTAGTCCCTATATGTTCAATGTCTTTTAATATTAATATAGCTTCAATGTCATACTCTCCGATTGCTCTTGTAACAACACATATACCTGGAATTTTTTTTATCATATTTATAACTGAATCTGAGTATCTCTCTACTGCCCTAATACCGAACAAAACAATGTTTCCTAAACCTATTTTCTTAGGGTCAATTACTATTGTGCTATGACGAATTATTCCTTTCTTTTTAAGCGAATTAAAACGGTTCTTAATTGTATCAGTTGAAACATTACATTGCTCCGCTATTACCTTGAACGGTGTTCTAGCATCCTGTTGCAACATCCTGAGTATTTTAACATCTATCTGATCCATCATTTTATCGGACATATACTGTTTTCTCCTTCAATATTAACGTATTTGTAAACTATTTAACCTTTATAATTCTTACTAATCACAAATTTATCATTAATTTGTAAATTTTTTGATAGAAACACGATATTGTCAGAAAAATATTAAAAAAATATCGACATAATGGAAATATTTAAATACAATATTCAACTAATATATAATTTGTAACAAGAAGTGATTGAAATGATGGAAAATAAAAGAGAAGCTGTCTGGAGTTGGAATTACAATTATGGGAAAGCATATCCAATGCCCTGTGACAAGTGTGGATCATTAGTAGAAATGGAAATAATTACCCATGGTAATCCGAATAAGCAAGTAAAATGTCCGGAATGTGGCTTTTTGAAGAAAACAAGGTGACAAATAAGATAATTGTGAATATTTCAGTGGATTAAATGTCAAAAATAAAAATTATATGCCCAAAATGCGGATCTTCAAATACAATGGAAGATTTCTGTGTCATTAATAAAGTAATGCATGAAAAGTGCAGGAAATGTGGTTTAATTAAAGAGATGAGTTTATTGAGGTGCATAAAGAAATCAGAATTATTGATGTAAAACTTTTTCTTTTTTACAAGTTTTTTCCATGTCCCTGCTTTAATCTGTTTTTTATAATGCACGTCGATACAATTTAGAAATAATCACTGTTTTCAATAACCCTTACTTCAATCAGACAAAAGAACGCTATTTTTACCAGTAAATAGAAGTTCAAACTACTAGTTGCAGTATTATTCCTACCCTTTCTTCGTCCTCTTCTTTTGCTTCTGCTTTTTTCACAATAAATGAACTAGCACTAAATCTCTTGCCTTTAATTTTCAGTTCTTTTATCGTATCATGACCTTGCAATAGTTCTTCAAAAACAGAAGTTATCTCAGCAGGTATTGCTTCTTTCAGTTCTTTTAAAATATAATCTTTTTTGGTTTTTCCAAAAGTAGAAATAAAAGATTTGTTTACATATTCAATCTGATTTCCTTTAATAATCATTATTGGATCCAGTTTTCTTTCATTCATGTTATTCATATTACTCACATACTGTAACACTATAACTATTACACATTAACGAGCTGTTGCTTTTAAATATTCACATTCTGTCTAATAAATTAATAAAATTTCGAACAAACTAAGAAATATTGGGACAATAAATATATACAAGATATGGTTATTTAAATTTTTCTGTATGAATTTTATTGCAACATCTGTAACAAAACCAGTGT
>JAGLML010000167.1 GCA_023140035.1 Thermoplasmatales archaeon | reverse complement strand
GTTTGCCAATTCCAAAGACCATACATTTTGCCGTTCCTGTACCTCCATCTTTGGAGATAGTTCCAACAGCCACTGTCTTTGATCCACCTGGCGGCAGTAAGAAAAAACCGCCGGCTATCGTGAAGTCTGCATTGACATTGGTTGCGTCAACACTGCCACTGTTTGTAATGGTTGCAGTAAGGCCGAATCCACCGGTAACGTTTACGCTGAGACTAGGTTCTGGTACTCCGGTCAGTTGGAAAGCATAGTCATGATCTGTATACAGATCAAGGTTTTGATAGCAGTAGTTGTTGCCCCAACCTTCTATCCAGACCCATCTTTCATTGCCTCCGCTTTGCTGCTTCCAAATGCCAAGCCAACCACTTGCCATGTTAACATCTGAGGGCAGACCAAATTCGAGGTAATAGAGATTATATGCACCAAGATAGATAACACCAGTATCAATAATTCCAATATCTACACCAGCTACACCTTCAAAAGCTGCAACTGGGTTGGCTAAATCAGGAATTCCACCAGCGTCGTTATAGAATTCAATCCCAAATGTGCTCCCTGTAGGATCATTGTCGTCATAAGATTCAAGACCCCACCAGTGTACGTCGCTAATAGGGTCCACCAGATCCCAAAAGTCATCGTAGCACCTAAAACCCTGGTCGTCATCAGAAAAGTATCCCACGACAGGATCATTTGGGTCCCATGGTAGCTGCTCAAATATTATCTGGCCAGTTCCACTGCTATATGAGAGTTTCTGCTCTGCTACCCATGTATGAGGTTTTTCAGGCGGATCCGTTGCTAATCTGTTTGTGTCTGTGTCTGCTGTCACATCTAACGACGAAAAAACTAGGAATGCTGCAATCAACAGAACACCAGTCCCTATCGAAATTTTATTTCTTTTCATTTTTTGCCTCCTTATTCCTCTTAATATGCCTACCCCGTTTAAATGTTTCGTATAAAATAAATATCCCAACATCTACGATCATATCTTATAAACTTTTTCTTAACTTTCTGTCAACAAGCTAATATAATAAAATAAATCTCCGTTGATCTCAATCTATGTGGTAAAGAAGAATCACCGGGTTTAAGTTTTGCATAGGCAAGACTACAACTTAAGTGGACATTATCATTTTTTGGATGAAGAACCTCTCTCAGTGTTGTTTTATCCATTCCAATAAATTCCTCACACTCTTTTAAATTTTTAATCAACATGATATGACAAATAAAACCAACTTAAATAATCTTAATGGTAGATTATGTAGTCTCGATACGTTGTTTGTTCACTATATATAGACCAAGAATTACCAATGCGCCGCCAAAAACAAACAACCAAGTTATTTTATCTTGGAAGAGAATATAGCTAATTATTGTTGACAATACCGGAATAAAATAAAGATAAACACTAATTTTAGAAGCACTTTTTATTTCAAGTACCACGTACCATAAAACATAACTAATAACAGTTGAGCATAATCCGAGAAATATTACTACACTCCAACCTGTAACTGACATAGCTGCAACTTCTTCAAAAAGTGAGTTGCTAATAAACGGGATTAATCCAAGACTTCCAAATAAAAATGCATAAACAGTAAGTGGAAGAGCCGAATAACGAGATAGCATCTTTTTACCGGCAACCGTATAGCCTGCACCCACCAATGCCCCTATAAGAACTGCGAAAGCACCAGACACATATTTTATTTCTATAGGAATATCAGGTTTACCAACAATTGAAATAATCACCACTCCTACTAAAGAGAGAATGATCCCTAAAACTATTTTTAACGTAATTTTTTCTTTTAGAAATATTACTGCTAAAATAACAACAAATATCGGAATTGTGGCAATAATTAGGCTTGCAGCACTGGCTGAAATGTATTGTTCGCCATAATTAAGCCCTAGATGATATATTATTATACCCGTAAAACCGAGTAGGAAAATGGGAAGTATATCTTTCTTATGTATTTTGGAAAATTTATTGGGTATTGTTAGCAGAAGAATAAGAAAAACAATACAAGCTACCAAAAGACGCATTATTGTAAGATTAACAGGCGAAAGTTCTTCCAATCCAATTTTAATAAGCGGAAATGCAAATGCCCAAAAGATAATGGTCATTCCAATTATTAAAAAGAAATATTTTTTTGCAAACACGTCTTTTTTTGTACTATGACCCAACATTGTATGGTAGGGATGTATAAGAAGCTGGTTTAAAATCATTTTTTAAAAAATCTCATAGATGACTTAAAAAGTATAACCTCTTTTAAAACTTATTTTTTTAATTTTATAAAGACTTATTATCTCTTTAAGATTGTTAATAAGTATTACCCTGCACATGTAGATGGATATGTAGATATTGGTGTACCAGGTTGTTTACATAAGAAAATAGTTTATTAACAAAAAGAAAGTATCAGTTAGTAGAAAAGGTGATGGACGGGATGCAAAGAGAAGAGAAATTAGAATCTTCTCTCGAAATAAAAAAGCCTCTTGCTATTCGAGCTTTGAGAAGAAGCAATGTTAGGAAGAGGATTGCAGAATATCTTTTTGAAATTAGTCCAAGTTATAGCTATACTTCTGATATAGCATATCATGTTAGAACAACACCATCTAATGTAATTGGCGCTATGAGGGGTATGCAAACAAGATATAGGGAAGAAGAATCGCTTCTAAATCTTGATATGGTTGAGGAAAAGAGTTGTAGCAATAATATACGATTATATGGAATAACGGATTTTGGAAAAGAAATGTTAAAAACCATAAAAGATAGGAGATAAAGACAGCCTTTTATTATTTTTTTTAACATTCTGCCAGAATAATAAATAAAACTAACATGCGTTAAGTTTATTAATGTTAGACATATTATAAAAATAAAGGGGTTGAAAAATATGAATAAAAAAATTAAATTGATTTTAAGCGTAGCAATATGCATGTTTTTAATTGCTACAGCTTTTAACGCAACTGGCAACACACATAAAAGCGATGAAATATCTT
>JAGLML010000166.1 GCA_023140035.1 Thermoplasmatales archaeon | reverse complement strand
AACTGATATATTTGTTTATCTATTGGTCGGTTTGTTTTGCATTTGCCTTTTGATATTGTACTGCTTTGTGTATCAACGTAAGCCATTTATTCCTTGTTAACAGGTTGCCTTTTTTATTATATTAAGCCATCTAAAACCATCAACCAATGTACTACCTGTTGCTTCGCTTGGTGTACATCCAAGTGCTTGATGATTTTTTACAAGGTTATAATGTACTCTAAATCCTTCCATTAAAACCTTACAACCATGTTCTTGGTCAAAACCACGCATAATTTTAGTACGTTCTTTTTCTGTGCCATGAAGTCTATCAACACGATTATTGCTCTTTTTAGCACGTTGAGCATACACTCAACTAAAGGGTAACCAACAGGAGGGGGGCACTCCGTTCCCCCCTCCTGAATATCTCCCCCCTTTTATTCGAGCATTCAAACAATTCAAAACATTTCCACTCTTCAATACCTTTTTTACCATAAATACATTTATTAGCATCATCTCTCCAGTAATCAACATAACAAATGTTATTTTGAAAACAACAATCCATACACTTTCCAGAAAAAGGATTCTCTGGTACGTACAATTTACAATTGATATATATACTACCATCAATCTCTAGACCATAATTATCTAACGTATGTTGTGATTCAACAACACACACTCTTTTAACATAAGCATCCCAAAATGACCAAAAATTGTTATTATTAATTTCATTAAAATAAAATTTTGATAATCTATTATATTGTCCTACACAACCTCTAAAACACCAAGACCATGATGCAGACGAATTTATAAAACCATCCTGATTTGCTACATATTGATTTACACAATACGAACTAAGTTTCGCAGTATCTTTGATTTTAGATTTACACATTCTAATATCTACACTTTGATTCGCTAATTCTACAACACCAAGTATTCCTTTCCAATTATCATATATCCATTTTTGTGGAATATAATCACCAAAAAAAAGAACATGTAATACACCATTACAGCCTTCTGAAGTCTTTATCCTCACATACGAAAAGCCAAATGGTTTATCTCCTGATTTACAACCATAAACATATTTTGCTTCAGATTTTGAAATATAACCCTGTCCAACAAGACTATCCACTTTTAATCTTTTTATTCTTTTCTTCAATTTTACAAAACAAACTCCAATATCACCCTTAAACTCAGGTGGGGAACCAAGCGTTAAAAAACGAAGTATTCCCCTATTTTTTCTTTTTCTAATACCCAAATTAATTTTTCTATATGCACGTTTATGTTTATCGCTCCAATTAACAAACTTTTTTTTCAAATATTTTTACCGAAACATTATACAATAGATTCAAAACTAAAACTCTTCGATGGCAAAAAATAGACGGTCAAACGATTGAGTTTTTAAAAGCCATCGAAGACACAATATCATTATATTATTTTGCAATCAAAAGATATATTTTAATTATATACCAATGTGGTTATCATTCATTCTAACTACACATAAAACGATATATATAAATCACGACTTAACATTACTATTCTCATATGCAAAAAGAGGATCTTATCCAACTTCTGAGGGAATGTGGTGCAATCAAGTTTGGACGTTTTGTATTAACATCTGGCGCAATTAGTGACTATTATATTGATATAAAGAAGGCAAGCACAGATCCTAAGATACTAAAGATCATAGCTCAGGAAATGAGTAAGCATGCCCGAGGATACAATTTGTTGGCAGGAATGGAACTGGGTGCAGTACCGCTTGTTGTAGCCCTCTCATTAGAAACAGGAATTCCTTACGTTATTGTAAGAAAAGAAAAACGTGGGCACGGAACCGGAAAACAGATTGAAGGGGGAGATGTCAAGGATAAAAATGCTTTAGTAATCGAAGATGTAACAACCAGCGGGGGCTCAGTTGTAAAAACAATACAAATTTTACGTGTAAATAATGCAAAAGTTGATAAGGTTTTGGTAGTAGTGGATAGAGGAAGTGGCGCTAAAGAAAAACTACAAAATATGGAAGTAGACTTTATTCCTCTTATTCCAGTAAGTAAAATTTTAAAACAAATGGACTAGATTAAATATAGGAATTGTATTCAAATCCAGGGGGTAGGTCAATGAATGTATTAGTAGTAGGTGGCGGTGCTCGAGAGCACGCGATATGCGATGCGGTTTCTCGATCAAAAAATGTTAATCTCTATTCTGTAATGAAAAATCTAAATCCTGGAATAGAAAGAATGGCTATCGATTACTTATCAGAGAAAGAAACAAACGTGGATCGTGTTGTAGAGTATGCCAAGAAAAATAATATTGATCTTGTCCTTATAGGACCAGAAGCCCCTCTTGAATTGGGTCTTACTGATGAGCTAACTAAGAATGGAATCAGTACGTGCGCTCCAACTAGAGATGCGGCAAGAATTGAGACTGACAAAGAATGGATGCGCAATCTTGTTAAAAAACATAAAATTCCTGGCCAGCTCAAATACGAGAGTTTCTCGGACGTAGAAAAAGCAAAAGAGTTCATAGAAGAACTAAACGGTGATGTTGCTATAAAACCTGTAGGACTTACAGGAGGAAAAGGGGTAAGAGTATCTGGAGATCATTTTAATGGAATAGATGAGGCGGTGTCCTATGTCAGAGAAGTAATTGACAATAAAATTGGTGGTGCTGCCAAGGTTTTAATTGAAGAAAAGGTAGTCGGTGAAGAATTCACGTTGCAAGCGTTTTCAGATGGTTCTAATATCGTTACACTGCCCGCAGTTCAAGATCATAAGCGACTTCTTCCTGGAGATCGCGGTCCAAATACGGGTGGGATGGGATCTTACTCGTGTGCAAATGGACTGCTGCCTTTCTTATCTCAAAGGGATTATGACGAGGGGGTTTCCATCCTTCAAAAGATTGTGGACGCGCTTAACAAAGAAGGGTGCAAATATATCGGTCCTATTTATGGCCAGTTTATACTTACTTCAAAGGGTATAAAAATCATTGAGATTAATGCACGGTTTGG
>JAGLML010000165.1 GCA_023140035.1 Thermoplasmatales archaeon | reverse complement strand
CTAGAAGAATACTCATTCTCCAGTAACACAACCGATCCTGAAGAAGAACAAATCTACTACTGGTTTGACTGGGGAGATGGCACTAATACTGGTTGGCTCGGCCCCTTCGCCTCAGGCACTTCAATCGAGGAATCTCACACTTGGCATGATTCTGGAAATTTTTCAGTAAAAGTAAAAGCTAAGGACATAACAGATATTGAAAGCGGCTGGTCAGAACCCTTGACAATTCACATTACCAAACCAGTGTTAGAAATCGGTTCTATTAAGGGTGGATTCCTCAAAGTTATTGCGCCCATCAGAAACACCGGTGATACTGATGCCAATGGCGTCAGTTGGAACATTAACCTCCAAGGTGGAATTATCTTCCTTGGAAAAGAAACAACCGGGACAATCTTAAGCATTCCTCCAGGTGGAGAAGAAATCATTAGCACAGGTGTTATCCTCGGATTCGGCCAAACAACAATCTTTGTGACCGTAGAAGAACCGCGTGGATCAACAGATAACAGAGATCAAGGTGCACAGATGTTTCTCTTCTTTATCAACGTTAACCCAGGTGGCGGTATCTAAAACAATACTAAATAAAGCAGAGATTTCTTCCTCTTTTTTTTATTTCCATAGAGTATTTGTGGAGATGAAATCAATCTGCTAACCTTTTGTTACAGATGTTTTTATTTTATGGCAAACATTTAAATTATGCGGGTAGATTACTACTTATAGATAAAACAATGGGGATAAAATGATGAACAAGAAAATAATTGGAATTTTAATAGTATGCATGCTGTTGATTATCTATACAATACCAGCAATGGGTTTAACAATTGAAACAAAAAACATAGTAGTCAATCAAGATCCCAATCAAGATTGGAGATCCAAAGTTAAACATTTAGACGATGGCAGGCTTCCACCAACTCCAGGTGAAGTGGATCCCAGTTTTGTTTTTGAAGAAAATAATATTGTTCAAATAGTTACAGATCCGCCTGAAAAAACTATACAATCTAGTGAAGAAACTATCATAAATATTCTTGAAAATATAGATGAAGCACTCGTGTTAGGTTACTTGGAAGATCTTGTTGCTTTTGGACCTAGAAGAACTGGAACACCAGCGTGCCAAGCTGCGGGTGACTATATTTATAACGAATTTGTAAGTTATGGACTAGACGCCAGATACGATGATTGGTCATATGGTGGAAATTCGGGAAATAATATTGAAGGAACATTAGAGGGGATCGATGGATCCAGTGATGAAATATATATTATTTGTGCACATTATGATTCTGTTTCAGGAAGCCCAGGTGCAGATGATGATGGATCGGGAACAGCTGCAGTTCTTGCTGCAGCATATGTTTTGAGTCAATACGAATTCAATCACACAATTCGTTTTGTTGCATTTGATGGAGAAGAGCAAGGCTTACTCGGAAGTTATAGATATGCAGAAGAGGCATATGGAAATGGTGACAATATTGTAGCTGTATTAAATGGTGATATGATCGGTTATGCAACAAATCCAACAGAAGCTAGTATGATTAAAATCTATGAAAACTCTGCTTCTTCGTGGATTACTGATTTCACTGATGATGTTAGTCAAAACTATGAAGAATATTTTGAATTAACAGTAGTTCCAAGTGGATCATCATCGGGTAGTGATCATGCTAGTTTCTGGGATTTTAATTATCACGCAATTTTTTACCATGAGTATAAATTCAATGATTATTATCATTCATCACAGGACATTATTGAAAATATGGATCTTGATTATGACACTCGTTGTTCAAGGCTTATGATAGCAACCTTGGGAGAACTTGCAGAAGCGCAAATTTTGAACTATCCGCCAGATACACCGGATCAACCTAATGGACCAACACAAGGAGTAACGAATAAAGAACTTACATTCTCTGGAGTTACTACTGATCCTGAAGGTGAGCAAATATATTATATGTTTAACTGGGGAGATAACACGTCCAGCTACTGGGTTGGACCTTATGACTCGGGTGTCGCTGGAGAAGCGTCTCATACTTGGACTGACCCAGGAGAATACGATATAAGAGTAAAAGCAAAGGATATAAATGAAAGTGAAAGTGATTGGTCAATTCCATTAACAGTTACCATTGTTGAAGGACCTATACTAGATATGGGGCTTATCAGTGGTGGGCTATTCAGAGTAAATGCAGTCATCCGAAACATTGGTGCTACTGAGGCAACAAACGTAACATGGAATATGACCCTGACCGGTACAATACTAGTAGGGAAAGAAAGCAACGGCGAGATTCTAAGTATTCCTGCAGATGGAAGCGCTACTGCGACTTCAGGTTTAATCATCGGATTCGGAAAAACAACGGTAACAGTTACAGCTGAGATATTAGAGGGATCAGATACTAGAGAACAAAGTGGGTTTGTATTATTGTTCTTTATAAAGCTCAATCCTAGTGGCGGCATTTAATACAACCATTAATAGGGAGTTTTTCCCTCTTTTTTTCTTTTTAATTTCCTAGAGTAACGTGGAAATGAAATCAGTATAGTAGTGTAACAAATGTTACAATGCTTTATCAAAATATTTATATAAGATTAGTTAGATGTATTAGTCGTGCTATGGTATAGCACTTACGGGAGGAAAAAATATGAAAAAGAAAATTGTAAGCATTTTTGTAAGTATGCTGCTGTTCGTTACTGTTGTATCAGTAACAGGTGCCATGAATATTGAAAAGACTTCTAGTATGACACCCAAGTCAACTTCAACCGGTCTTGCCTGGTCCGATGACTTCGATTCCTACGCTACGGGGAGTGTATTGCATGGTCAAGGTGGTTGGGAGTGTTGGGATAATCTCCCAGAAAACACAGCCTATGTCGTTGACGATCAGGCACGAAGTACCCCAAACTCATGTGAAATCACCTGGTTTGGTTCGATATGGGTGGATATTGTCCAACAATTCACTGATATAAACTCTGGTGATTGGATAATCACTACATACCTATATGTCCCTAGTGATATGTCCGGGAATT
>JAGLML010000164.1 GCA_023140035.1 Thermoplasmatales archaeon | reverse complement strand
CGTAAAATAAAACCGTTAATTGATAAGGGAATGGTTTCTGGATATGATGACATTAGACTGCCCACGCTAAGAGGATTGGAGAAAAGAGGTATTCTGCCAGAGGCTATCAAACAGTTTGTGCTCTCTCAAGGTATCTCAAAGGTTGAATCATCGGTAACATTTAGTCTCGTGGAAGCCATCAATAGAAAAATAATTGATCCTATTGCTAAAAGATATTTCTTTGTGCAAGATCCAATCAAGCTTGTAGTTGAGAATGCTCCAGCAATGAAAAAAACGATTAGTTTACATCCGACTGATAAAAAACTTGGAAGTAGAATCATAAAGACCGACAACATATTCTTTGTTCCAAAAACAGATATGAAAAAACTCAATATCGGAGATGTTTTCCGATTGAAAGATTTGTATAATGTTAAGATAACGAAGAAAAACAAAGAGATTAATGCTGAATATGCCGGCGAGGAATTAATACCTGATTCAGCGAAGATTCAATGGACCGCTGAAAACTTTATTAAAATGAATGTTTTTGTTCCAGGACTTATTTATCAGAATGATAGCTATAACCCAAATAGCCTTGAGAAAGTGGAAGGATTTGCAGAGGAAGCAGTTTCGCGGTTAAAAACAGGTGAAATTGTGCAGTTTGAGCGATTTGGTTTTGTACGAATAGAAAAACAAAACAATACCATGATAGGGTTTTTTGCTCATAAGTAAACTTTTTAAAACTCTTTTACATTTATACCGAATGCAGGGATGCAAATAAAAAGGATGGGATAATCAATGTTAGTTAGAAACAAATTAGTTGTGATTTTATTTATATTGTCTGTATTTACTGTAGTAGATTGTGCAACTGCCTCTACATGGAGGCCAGACAGTAGTAGCTCTGTTATGGTTACGTTAACAGTCATAATAGCTGTTATAGCTCTTATTGCTGCCTTCTTTTTCTTAGCAAGCGGCATAAAATATGTCACACCCGAAAATGTACTTGATACAGAAATAAGAAAAAACCTCTATGAATATATTGATGAGTGCCCGGGCTCTCATCTTAGGGAAATTGCTAGAGAGCTTGATTTGAAGCCAAGTAATGCTGCATGGCATCTTCGTAAACTGGAGCAGACCAATCTGGTTCGGAGCAGGTATATTGGTGGAAAAAAGGTTTACTATCTCGTTGAAGGTGGCATAGAATCAAGAAAACAAGCGATAGCGGAGGCAATACTTAGAAACAAAAACGCTCGAGAAATCATGCAATACCTATATGAGCAACCTGGTAAGCATCTCCTAGAAATAGCACATGCTCTTGAACTAAATCACCACGTTGTAAAATGGCATATCAATAAAATGTATTTGGCAGAATTAATTGATGGAGACACAAGCAACTCTGCATATCCAGTTTACTATCCAACAGAAATTGGAATAGGAGCTTTGGAAAACTTTACCGATTATACTCATAAACCAGTCGCTTAGATTCTACCAATGTCGACTACTTCTACGCTGTCAACTTTATCAATTTTTGAAAGAACCCCTACTACTGGATCTAATCCCCCCTCAGAATCTGGTACAGAAACAGTCACGTTCACTCCCCTGAGACCAAAGGCTATATTTTTCACTTCAACCCTTCCGAGTTTTACTGGTTCTTTTATTACATTTCTTATTTCATCGATGATTGTCTGCATTTCACCGTCATTTAGCACTCCATCTGGCATTAGGCGAATAAGTGCTATCACTTCTCCCATATGCTTTCCTCCTATGGTCCTTTGAATCCACATTTAGGACAGATATATTCTACACTTTGTTCTCTACATCCACCACATCTTCCAATAATTTCGTCACATGTTGGACATTGAAATGTTGTGGCACCCCGCTCAAGCAGTCCTTTACCGCATGTTATGCATTTCTCAGCTTTTTTCATAGGATGTGCTGAATAACATATCTATTATTAAAAATTAATGTTCTACTATTAAATTGTTAATTAATTTAATTAGGATGGTCACCTATATTAATAATAAACAGAGAAGCACAGAGGAACTTTTTTAAAAAAGGAGATATCAAGTTTGAGGAACAAAGAATTATAATCCATCAAGGCAAGGGGAAGAGGGGTAGATGGATACCGTTGGAACAGAATCTTAGCAACTTGCTTTTATTCTACTGTTCAGATATGGCTAAGGAAGATAGGATATTCCCATTGTCCACAGCATCAATTAGAAATATTGTTATCAAATATCGGGAAGATGAGAATTTAGGGCATAAGGACTTGGCTACAACGGCTGTATACCTGGATTTAATCGAGGAAGATGTCATAGAGGAGTTTCAGAAAGTTGAGTGGCATTAATAGTGCAGGGGACATGATTTCGACTGGGAGTTTAAATCACATTCTAAGATAAAATCAAATGAACTCTAATGTAATAATATGCTCCCGTCGGGAAGGGAACTACAATTTACTAGTAAATTTTATAGGTGGCAGTCTTAATATTTTTGTATGGGCACCACATTTTGGGCAATTAAAAAATTTCCGTCTCTCAAATGAATTACCTATTTTTATCATGTAATTATTATCCTTTTCATATCTTACATAAGTTCCTTTTTCTACACTCTCTACCCACTCTGTATTACAGTTTCTGCATAGTAACCTTACTTCATATGTTGTTATTTTATCTTCATTCATTTTCATTGTATCTCCTCCGTTTATGTTTCAAGGGGTGCGAGAGGCGATAACCATCCCTTTTATTTTTTCATACAATATTCATCTTTAAAATTATGTCCTATATTTATTTCTACATTTATCGCAATGGTCTAAACCTGCTTCTATTATAACTCCACAAATACTGCATGTGTTTTCCTTAGTTTTCTTTATCATTTTCCTCAATATCTTATATTATGTAGATAAATACTATAAAAATATTGTCTCATTATCCTATTTCTAATCTCATATACAGAGCTAGAAATCTGTTATAAACGGTTAAAAACGAACTAGCTTAGGTATTTACTGGTAAAAAATACAGGTTTAATCCTGTAAACTACCTTCTTTTACCGTACAACCATAAAAGTGTTATATTTT
>JAGLML010000163.1 GCA_023140035.1 Thermoplasmatales archaeon | reverse complement strand
TTTGAGAAAACACGAATTTGTTATCAGTTGTGAGCGTTTACGACAAGAAAAAGGGATTAGAGCTTTAGATGTTGCAAAACGTCTTTTAGATTATGGATTACATCCTCCTACTATATATTTCCCATTAATTGTGAAAGAAGCGCTGATGATTGAACCTACTGAATCTGAGTCAAAGAAAAACCTGGATAAGTATATTGAAACATTGATTAAAATTGCAGAGGAGAATACAGATACGGTAAAAAATGCTCCAAGCAATACTTCGGTTAAACGTGTTGATGAAGCAGGTGCAATTAAAAATCCAATTCTTACCTGGAAATCTTTACAAAGATACAAATAATTGTCACGGATTCGCTACAAAAATGGAAGCTATGTTAATGGTCCATTTTTCCAAAGCTCATCTTTAATCTTCCGACCTGTTTCTTGCTCCCAATCTTTTATTGAAATAGAGTGTTTCTCACGAATTTTATCTCCTATTCCAAGACCATTATACGCACAGAATGGGACAATTCCTTCTAGGGTAGTGTAATGAATAACACATCTTTCTAATCGATCGATATTAAGATTAAATGGGTCCTGGAACCACATAGATCCAACAAATAGGCTCTTGTAGTGGAATCCTCGCAATGAATCATAGTTTCCACCAAGTGCTGCTTCTTTCAAGAGTTTTTTCAAATCAAAGCCATGAGGTGCTTTTTCAGAATCAACAAAGTCATTGATATGCTTTAGAAACGAAGTTGCCACTCGAACCTTTTTCAGTGGTCCCTTGGTTTCACTTTGTTTATTAATGAAATCTAATAGTCCTTCAACATCAATAAAACGTGTAATTGGCAAAGGTTTTCCGTCTTCATAAAAGATGTATGTTGCACCCCCGCAGCCGGGATGAGCAGTGAACTCTACTTGAGATTCTCCTTTTAACTCTTCAATCAGCTTTGAAATAGGAAATACAAACGGCACAGGATAAAAATCATCTCTTGATATCTGGCCATCAAATTCTTTTTCAATTTCTGCCATCATTTGTACATAGTCAACCCGTTGAAGATCTCGTTTTTCATCTTTTATCTTTGTTACTCTGCCACAGAAAGAAATCGGCTGAAAATTTACCCCACGCACGATATCCATGTTGTCAAGAGCAAAGCGAACAATCTTACCCGTCTCATGAAGATTTTTACCGCCGATTAAGACTGGGACCAAGACAACCTTTAAATTTACTTTTCTTAAGTTTTCTATCGCCTTTTTACCCTGCTCTATCCATGGATTTGTCTTTTTTGTTACTCCATCAAAACTCATGTATATGGTGTTAACCTTTTCATCTTTGAGTCGCTGGCAATACTCAACACTTTCAGCAAGTTTTATGCCATTAGTGTTTACTTGGACATGCGTAAAACCGAGGTCCTTTGCCATTCGTACAATGTCAAACAAGTCGTCTCTCACCGTCGGTTCTCCACCAGTAATCTGGATTGCCTTAGAACCCATGGGCCGTTCGTTTCTCGCTTGGATCATTAACTCTTTGATCTGATCCATGGTTGGCTCATAGACAACACCAGAAGCACCTGCATTCATAAAACAGTAACTACAGCGTAAATTACACCTATTTGTAATTAGAAGATTGGTCAAGACGCTCTGAGATTTATGTTCTGGATAGAGTGCAGGGTAATCAAATAATTGTGTCTTTACATCAGGAGCAGATTCACCAGTAACCTTGTATTTTATCCACTTTTTATAGATATCGGCATCGCTAAAATATATATCCTTGAAAGAGCCATGTTTCTTACATGTTTTGGTAATCCATACCTTTCCATCTTCTTCAATAATTTTCGCATCTATCTTCTGGATTTTCCCTTCTTGATAGCATGCAGGGCAGACGGATTTTATTTTTTCTAATTCTTCCATAGTTCATCAACCTTCAAGTGGATTTTGGGTATCCATGTGCTGCTCTTTATAGATAAATATCTCCCATGGTAGAGGTTTAATAAATATATAAACACACTTAAAAACATAGAAATAAGAACAATACTTTAAAGATTTCTATACCAAAAAGAGCGTGAATTTTTTTGATAGCTATCTGTGCTATAAGTATAAAAAAATGTAAAAAATGAGGGGGAAGGCTCCCCCTCTATTTATGATTGTATTATATACCGCCACCTGGATTAATCTTGATAAAGAACAGTAATACAGTTGCACCTTGTGTTCTTGTATCTGTACCTTCTGATATTTCTGCTGTAACCGTTACCTGTGTCTTTCCAAATCCTAGAATTAAACCTGAATTTATAGGTTCGCTTCCGCCTGGAGGAATATTAGATATCTCACCGTTACTTTCTTTGCCCATTAATATTGTGCCACCATCTAAAGTGATGCTCCACTGTACATTAGTTGCTTCAACCTCACCATGGTTTTTAATTAATGTATTTACTTTGAGCAGGCCGCCAGAGATAACGCCTATATCCACTATTGGTGCTTGAAGAATGTGGATAGATGATGGATCTGACCAGCCGCTTTCACCACCTTTATCATCTTTGGCTTTCACTCTTATCTCATAGTCTCCTGGAAATTTCCACAGATGAGATCCCTCTGCTGTCTCTCCAGAGGTATATGGTCCTATCCAATTACAAAATGAACCATCTCCCCAATCAAACTTATAAAAAATTTGATCTTCTTCTGGATCTGTGGTACTACTAGAGAACGTATATTCTATATTTGTTATTCCTTCGGTTGGTCCATCTGGTTTGTTAGGAGTCTCTGGAGTAGCGTTTGGGGGCTTAAGTCGTTGTGCAGGATCGCCAAATAACAGACATCCTTGAATAATCGCCCGCCATGTTCCAGATGAATAATCCCAGTTAATTGTTGGAGCCATTCTATCTTTAGAAAAGGCATGTGCTTTTCCAAGTTGCCAGTTATCAGTGCTCCCTGACTTATTTTCGACATCTAGGAAATAGGACCAAAACTCTTTTGCCTGGAATGCGCTGCTTGAATTGGTAGTGTCGAAATTACCCCAACCATAACATGTATTATATACTACACCAAAAGCTAGCTCAGTATCGCTGTGGAATAGCATAG
>JAGLML010000162.1 GCA_023140035.1 Thermoplasmatales archaeon | reverse complement strand
CAGTTGATGGAATAACACTCACACTAAGGAATAAGAAGATAACTGCAACTGCAACTCCTTTCTTGATGAGGTTATTTCCTTCCATGACTTTCCCCCTCTTAATATTAATAATGCAGAACTGATATATTTGTTTATCTGTGGTCTTGTTACATCTGGGAAGATAATATGTTGTTTTATCGTCAAATCAGGGGTAAAAACTAAATATATGGCATGCATTAGCATTACACAGGGAGGTTAATAAATGAAAAAGAAAATAATTGGAATATTTGTTTGTATGCTGATGATTGCAGCTACTGTTTTACCTGTATCCGGTACTCTGACAATAGAAAAATCTTCAATACCTGCTTCGTCCTTAAATAATCAAGAACCTGTCTTAGAAGCAGAAATTCAATCTCATGTTGGGATTTTTGCGATATTAGTACATGTTGAAAACATTGGAAATCAACCAGCACACAATGTTACAATATCAGACACTAGTTTTGAAGGAAATGTTATTTACAATAATCGGGAATTACTTGTTGATGAAGAGATAAAACCTGGTGAATATGGTTTTGGAGGGATTGGAATTTTCATGGGCTTAAGAAAGTTCACTGTAACAGTGACAGTTACCTGCGATGAAGGCGTTTCGGATACTGTTTCTGCTAATGGTTTTGCACTATTCATATGGTGTTTTATACCATAGAAATCATGAGAATCCAATATACTGATGGTTAGATTTAATTTTATATCGTTCTCGGACATTAGAACCCACTCCAGATACCAATTCCTTGGTTTAATTTCGATTTGCGTCCAGCACAAGAACCATATGACATACCACGGGTAGAAATCTAGAACCTAATTTCTTTTCTTTTTTAATTCCATAATAGGTAGAAACAACCCTCTAACGCATTTTCTTTTTGTGGATTTGAAATCAGCCCAATAATAATTTACTGCCAATTTTGGTTTTTAGCCCAGAAGAATCTGTGACAGAGAGTAGTATTTATATATCATATTAATCTATAGAATATCATATTTTAGGGAGTAAGTAAAAAATGAAATTTCTTCTTCTTAGACCTGGAGATCGAGAAAAGATACATAGATTTAGTATCATTTCCCCTTTAACTGTCCCTCCTCTCGGTTTATTGTACCTGGGAGCAGTATTGGAACGTGATGGTCATAAGGTTGAATTACTTGATTTTTATGCAGAGGACATTTCAAGAGAACAACTGAAAAATTCCCTGATGTCATCTGATGCAGTTGGGATGATGGTATACACTGATGATTTCAAACTCGCAGTTGATATTTCCAGAATGATTAAGGAGATAAACCCTGAAATTCCTTTGATTATTGGCGGTCCACATTGTACTTTTTTTCAAAAAAGATCCTTATCAAATATCCCTGATGCAGATATTAGCGTTATAGGAGAGGGTGAACAGGTAATACTTGACATCGTTCGATTTCTACAGGGGAGTGAAAATTTATCGGATATTCACGGAATCTACTATCGGGACAACGGTTCAATAATGTCAGGAAAACCTCTACAAGTGATTGATAACTTGGATGCCTTACCATTTCCTGCACGGCATCTTGTCGAAAAATATGATTACGGCTCTTTCGCATTTGGATACACGTTAAAGAAAAGAGTGACTGCTTTGAATACTAGTAAAGGATGCCCTTTCCACTGTAGTTTTTGTACTAGATATGGTAATTTCATAAAGGACTGGGGTTTTCGGAAAAGATCTGCAGAAAACGTCGTAAATGAAATTCAAGAAATAAATGGGAAATATCGCTCCGTTGTGATAGTAGACGATAACTTTTTAGCAGATAAAAAACGAACACATAGAATATTTGATATGCTTTTAGAAACTGATACAAATATCGAGTTCCTTATCCAAGGGGCACGGGTTGATACAGCGGATAAAGAGCTCTATTTGAAAATGAAGAAAGCAGGTATTAAATATATTTTCTATGGGTTGGAATCAGGTAATCAGGATGTTCTAGATTATTATAACAAGAATATCACGTTGCAGCAAATCCGAAAGGCAACAACGCTGGCAAGAGAAACAGGTTTCTTTATAGCTGCGTCTTTCATATTTGGTGCTCCTATTGAAACAAAAAAACATGTAGAAAACACCATAAAATTTGCCTGTTCTTTACCTCTTGATCTTGCGAATTTTGTGCCTTTAATCTACAGAATGGGCTCTCCATTATGGGTTGAGGCAGTAAAAAATAAAAAAATTTCACCATCTCAATATGATGCATTAGCTGATTTAAGTCATAATCTTGGGAATTTTACTGAGGATGAACTAATAGAATTCACAACTAATGCATTTAAAACCTTTTACTTTAGACCCAAATACATTCTTGGGCAAATCTATAACTCTCTTTCAAGGAAGGACTATAATTTGTTAATATTTGGTTTAAAATCTTTCATTTTAATTAATAAAACAAGTGAAAAAATTAAAAAAGTAATTAAGAGTAAAAATATCACATAAAAATGAGTATTTTGGGTTCTGTATCATATAGCGTTGGTTCAATAGGGTTGGAACATTTAGGTTGGTAATCGATTTGTCTAATAATTCCTGCCAATTTTGGTTTTTAGCCCAGAAGAATATGTGATACAATATTATCTTAGACCATCATACTTCTTGTGAGGGAGAGAATGGGGGTCCATACCCCAAGGAGAGGATGGGATGCAAGGATATGTCAAAAATATCTCTCAAGTGGTAATACACCATGTTAGACCCCCATATTAACTTCTGTTAATTCTACTTTATATTACTTTTGCATTACTGCCAATTTGGTTTTAGCCCAGAAGAATCCGATAATTTCAACATTCAATTATCACGAATGTGCAACCAGCGATTATTGTTAAAATAAGCAATGGTGGTCCTAATAGCAATATGAATGGTAATAGTAGGAGCCATATAATAGGGCATAAATAGTCAGTAAGGCAACATTGATTGGTGGCCAATGTTTCGCCATGATTCAGAGCATACGGGTTTTTCAACGTCAACTGCACCGGATACTAATCAAGTGCTGTGGTCATATCAAACGGATTTTTTTATTTCTTCGTCTCCTGCTG
>JAGLML010000161.1 GCA_023140035.1 Thermoplasmatales archaeon | reverse complement strand
ATAAGAGCAGCTGATAGAAAAGGATTATTTGGCTGGTTCAAAAAAGAATCACCAGATATTCTTTGCCTGCAAGAGATAAAAGCCCTGCCAGAACAAGTACCGCCACATCTTAGAAACACTCCGGGGTACTATACTTTTTGGAATCCTGCAGAAAGAAAAGGCTATAGCGGTGTTGCAACTCATACAAAAGAAAAGCCAAAAGAGGTCACAAGGGGTTTCAACATTGAAAGGTTTGATGGTGAAGGGCGTATTCTCATAATGGAGTTTTCGTCATTCATGCTTTTCAATATCTACTTTCCCAATGGTAAGAAGAACAAGGAGAGACTAGATTACAAACTTGGCTTTTATGACACATTTCTCACCTATGCTGACAACTTGAAAACAAAGGGAAAAAATATTGTTGTGTGCGGTGATTTTAATACAGCTCATAAAGAAATTGATTTGGCAAGACCGAAAGCAAACGAACACATTTCTGGATTTTTATCGATTGAACGTGCATGGATAGACACCTTTATCGATCATGGCTACATTGATACTTTTAGACATTTCAACAAAGAGCCGAATCAATATACCTGGTGGGATTTAAAATCTCGAGCTCGGGAAAGAAATGTTGGATGGAGAATCGACTACTTTTTTGTCAATAAGGAATTTCTACAATATGTCAAAAAAGCATATATCATGCAGGAAGTTATGGGCTCTGATCATTGTCCTGTTGGAATAGAAATTGAAATTTGAGTAGTTGTGAACTAGATGAAAACCTATTGTAAAAGGTTAGATTCTAAATTATTCGTAAGATATCTAAAAGATAAATGCCCTTCTCTTTTTGATGTATAATTTACTTTGCTCACGCACCAAATTTCTCCAAACGCATAGCATTTGCCAAAGCCAAAGGCATAAGATCCACTGCAGGAAGTCGAGGTCCAAGTCCACCAGTCATACAGGCACGTTCTCCAAAGTGATCTACATTATCAACTCGGCAATATTTAGACCACAATAGTACAGGCACTGGATGCCAGCTATGATATTTCAATAATGATGGTGTGGAATGATCACCGGTTACTATGATAACATCAGGATTTAAGTCTATTAATCTGGGTATTTCTTTATCTGCCTCTTCGATTGCTGCCACTTTACGCTCAAAATCACCATCCTCTCCAGCGCTATCACTCTTCTTTACATGCAAATAAAAGAAATCAAATTCATCCCAGTTATCAGTTAACGTATTAAACTCATCTTTTACTGTCTTACCAGTTTCCAATATATGCATTCCTAACAACTTAGCAAGACCCCGGTACATCGGATATGGCGCGATGGCCGCACTTTTAAGACCAAAAGTGTCTTCCATTGTAGGCCAGTCAGGTTTTTTGGAAAAACCTCGTAACAATAACATGTTGGCCGGATGGTGATCTGCCAAAATCTCACTTGCTTGATCTAAGAACTGTTTTGCCAAGCTAGCTGTTTTTTCCGCCTCTGATGATAACGGTTTTGGCTGTAGAGGTTTTTTACCAACTTCCTGCGGATCAGTATCAATAATTTTACCAGAGAGTCCTTCACCTCGCAACACCAGTAACAACCGGTATTCTTTAACCGTCTCAACAAAAACATCTACGCCGGGTAATTCAATCTCACGTATTAAATTACATAATTCCTCGTTCTTCTCAGTGGAAATACGTCCTGCCCGCCGATCTAAAACATGGCCGTTTTCATCAATAGTACAAAAGTTGCCTCGAGCTGCTACATCCTGAGACTTTAGTTCAAAATCTATTCCTAGTGCTGACAATACACCTCTTCCTACCTGATATTTAATCGGATCGTAACCAAATAAAGATAGGTGTCCAGGTCCACTCCCTGGAGTAATTCCAGGATTTACAGGTTGTTGCAAACCACATATGCCTCGTGATGCCAGAGAATCTAAATTTGGTGTATTGGCTGTTTCAAGTTCTGTGAGATTATCTGATTCTCTAGGAAGTCCACCTAATCCATCTACGACCAACAAAACAATCTTTGTTTCAGCAGGCTTTATTAACTTTCGAACAAAATTTAGATCCATATCAAACTCACTTCTCTCCTCAAAATTAACCAGTTTATTTTAACATTTAATACATGTGCTCAATCATTAATTTTCTTTATAATTGTATCGTTTGTTAATAATTGTTCTCCGTTATCACTTGCCTGAATGCCACTATCTTGTGTAACACAAAAACCAATGATTTCTGTATGTTCCATTTCATTTCACCGTAATGGAGATAGTGATGTCTTTGTAACGAAGCTTGCTCCAGAGGGTACATCATTAATGTATAGCACCTACCTAGGGGGAAACAAATTTAATTTTGGCCATGGAATTACTGTCGGTGATAATGAATATGCCTATGTTACTGGTTACACACAATCCACGGATGTTTCCAATACTCAGGCATTTGTTGAGATTATAGCTGAACATGTGATCCATACCTAGCTACAATCTCATAGGATTAGAAAAACAGCATATTTAGATGAAAAAACCGTTGAATTATTTATTGTGAATAACGCCTACTATATCTATTGTTTGTTCCCTCTAAAAGTTTTTGAAATAGGAATAATCATTTCACCCGGATTATCACTTCCTACTGATATTTCGACATAATATTCTTCTGGATATTCTTTTAATAATTTTGTTAGAAAATCCTCCACAGCATTAGCTAACATGAGTTGTTCATATGACTCATCATTAACCATTTTTTCTCGTTCCATGTTATTCTGTCTCCTCACAATTTCTTAACATCTCTTTCTTTAAAAAACCAACCCCAGTGGGTTCTTGTGGGAGGATAAAAAAGGTTCAAAATACAGATTTTTTTTCAATCTACCAAAAACAAGGTCATGAGCAAGTTGAATTTTGCAGAATTTGTCTTCATTTCCTGTAACGGTGCTAAGAAATGTAAATTTAAATTCAGAATTGGAGTATTACCATTCATGAGATGAGAAAAAAAGAATTTCAAAGGGTATTTGCACGTTTAATTGATTCTCGCGCTTTTTCAGGTTCCTCTTATGAAGTTGTCAACACATTTTTAGCTAATTTTTTCTTCCGTAAAATCTTCAGAAATTCAAAAACAAACAGA
>JAGLML010000160.1 GCA_023140035.1 Thermoplasmatales archaeon | reverse complement strand
GAAAATACAAGCACCATTTCCTATCACCTCAACACTCCTTCTTTAGCAAGACTATCAACAAGTTTCTTCACTGAGTCATCAACATCATCCTTATAGACAATGTTTTTTCGCTCCATGGGAATGCCCTTTAGTTCAAGTGTTTCAACTTTAGGTTCCAATTCCTTTGTAAGCGAGTCTGCACTCCATTCATTAATAGGTTTATTGGCCGCACCAAGGATCTGCATAAGACTTGGCAAACGAGGTTCGTTAATCTCCTTTGTAACAGTGATAAGCACAGGATAAGATGACTCGGTTGTCACACACTTATCGCCCATGTTACATTCAGCGACAGCCCTATCCTTCTCAGCGTTAACATTTTGAGCATATGTAATCTGGGGCATATTTAGCAAACCTGCTAACCTAGGTCCAACTTGTCCAGAAAACATATCAATCGATGCTTCACCGCATAGCACAATGTCGAATTCGCCAATTTTTTTAATTGCCTCTGCTAGAAGAGTGGAAACAACACGATAATCACATTTATCTGGAGATGGGATCAAAACTCCTTCATCAGCACCCATCGCAAGAAGTTCCTTAATCCTCTCCTTCGCATCATTAGGTCCAACAGTCACAACTGTTATCTTACCGCCATGCTTATCCTTAATCTTTATGGCTTCTTCCATGGCATTTTTATCAATATCACTTATCTTTTGCGGTACTCCATGTAAAATAGGCTTCTTGGTGTTTGGATCTACCTTCATCTCTGAAACATCAACAACCTGTTTTGCACAAACAATTATGTTCATATCTAATTCGTCCTCCTATTCATTTCTTCTTATTTCCAACTCTCTTAACTCCTTCCTTTTTATTTTACCACTCTGCGTCTTAGGAAGTTCCTCTACAAACTCAATCTCACGGGGATACTTATAGGGAGCAGCAACACTCTTAGCATACTTCTGAATATCTCTCGCAAGCTCATCCGATGCCAGATTTTTATCATGAAGAATAACAAAAGCCTTAACAATCACGCCACGCATCTTATCAGGACTAGCAACAACAGCACATTCAAGCACATCTGGATGTGAAATAATAGTTGATTCAACTTCAAACGGAGAAATACGATAACCACTTGCCATTATGAGATCATCGTCCCGGCCGCTAAACCAAAAGTAACCTTCATCATCCTGATAGAGAACATCTCCGGTAAGGAACCAACCCTTTTTGAAACTCTCATTTGTCTTATCAGGTTTATTCCAATATTCCTTAAAAAGACCGGGATCGGTCTGTTTCACCGCAAGGACACCTGGCTCGCCTTGGGGAACGAGGTTACCATTATGGTCAACGATCGCACATATTTTTCCAGGTTGAGGCTTACCACAGGACCCAGGTTTAATCTTTACGCCCTTTATATTTGAGAGATAAACCATAATCTCAGTCATACCAATGCCATCATGGATATCAAGATTAAATCGCCTTTTCCACTCCTTAATAATCTTGGGGTTAAGTGGCTCACCAGCAGAGATACAATGCCTTAACGACGAAAGATCATATTTCTTATCGGCATCTTTTACCGCGACAAACATTCGATATGCGGTTGGAACAGATGCAAGATTGGTAATCTTATATTTCTCCATCAGTTCAAACCAATGCTCAGGATTAAACCTTCCATCATAGATAAACGTGGAAAAACCCCATCGCCAGGGATAAAGAAATCCATTCCCCAGTGGGAAAATCCAGTTGAGATCACCAGTATGAGCCAATATATCATTCTTCTTTCCATGTTGCCAGAAAAGCACACTTGGGTCATTGCCTGGAACCCAACGATGCAAATGAACGGCACCCTTTGGATTACCAGTAGTGCCTGAAGTATAACAGAAAAACGCCATATCATCACGGTTTGTTGGCTCTATCTCAAGATTTCTAGAAGATTCCTTCATCAATTCGTCGTACGATAGCTGATCACCATATGCCTCATCAATGATTATGATATGCTTCAACGTTGGGCATTTGTTCGTGATTTCGTTTACCTCGTTGACGTATCGCGATGTTGTGATTACGGTCGTAGAACCACTATCATTTATCCGGTATTCTATCTCATGTGCCCTAAACATAACACTCGAAGGAATAGGTATGGCCCCTATCTTTACTCCACCAAGAAATGAAACTTGGAATTCTGGAAGATTTGGAAGTCTTATAAGGAATCTATCTCCTTTTTTGAAACCAAGCTTTTTTAGAACATTTCCAAACTTGTTCGTTAGGTTTTTCATCTCCCAAAAAGTAAACTTTTTTGACGTCCCCTCAGCGTTCTCCCAATAAAGTGCTACTTTATTTCTACTCTTTGAATCTGCGTGTTTGTCAACAACATCAACGCCTATATTGTACTTTTTTGGGATGCTCCAGTTCCAGCTCTTATGCTCTTTTTCGTAATTGAACTCCCCCATTACATCACCCGGTGAAAATATTACCTCAAGAGACTGCCAGCAATAACCATCCGTTGAACCTCAGAAGTACCTTCATAGATCTCAGTGATTTTAGCATCCCTAAACAAACGTTCAACAGTATACTCTTTAGTATATCCATATCCACCATGGATTTGCACTGCTTTAATCACAGCTTCCATTGCAGTCTCTGAAGCAAACAATTTTGCCATTGCTGCTTCCTTAGAGAAATGTCCTCCATTATCTTTCACATAAGCAGCGTTATAGACGAGATAGCGTGAGGCTTCTATACGCGTAGCCATATCAGCAATCATCCATTGTATGGCTTGGAATTTTGCTAAAGGTCGTCCAAACTGCTGCCTCTGCTTTGAATATTCAATGCTTTCATCAAGTGCCGCCTGAGCAATACCAACTGCCTGCGCAGCAATACCAATCCGTCCACCATCAAGAGTACTCAATGCAATCTTGAACCCCTCTCCCTCCTTACCTAGAAGATTCTCCTTTGGAACTTCCATATCTTCAAATATAAGTTCCGAGGTTTTAGATGCGTTTATGCCAAGTTTTTCATAAATAGTACCGACCTTATATCCCTTCATATCACTCTCAACAATAAAAGCACTAATCCCTTTTGGTCCAGCACTCTTATCTGTTACAGCAAAAAGGATGATGATGCCTGCTTCAGAACCAC
>JAGLML010000016.1 GCA_023140035.1 Thermoplasmatales archaeon | reverse complement strand
TATAGGACACACCATAGCGGTGTGTCGCGTGCGACAGAAAACGTATTATTGTAGATAGAAAAAAAGATAGCTTTTCATCTGCGGGTCTTACACTTACGTTTCAGACCGCGCAGTATTCAAGCTATTTCAATAAATTTAATTTGGATTAATTCAAAAACAAAAAATTGATAAAAAAATCCTACAATTATAAATGACATAAATAAGTTCATATAGAATGAATCTTTTTCCGAAAATCATTATTGTCTCTAGAACTGATAGATGGAGGTTTAATGAGATATAACATCGATTATACTTGCCATCCTAAATGGTTTAAGTTGGCAAAGCATCTCCTGAAGCTTTATATAAAACAAAATCACAATAGTCTTTTTTTAGTTAAAAGAAGCTATGATAGGATTGCATCTGTTTATGAAGATACTTGGTCATCTGATTATTGGAAATTATCTGATGATATGCTAGATCGTCTTTCACCTAAGAAAGGTATGAAAGCTCTTGATCTTTTTTGTGGCACAGGATATGTTACAGAGAGAATCACCACACGAACCGAAATGTCAGTTATTGGAGTTGATATCTCAAAGAATATATTAAATATTGCTGAACAAAAAGGCAATGAAAATTGTGAATATATTAATTGTGAGGTTCTTGATTATTTGAAAAAGCAGCCTTCAAAAAGCTTTGATATAGTGACTTGTGCTTGGGGGCTCGGTTATTCAAAACCATTTCAGGTTTTAAAAGAAATAAATCGAGTTCTTAAGGATCATGGCAAAGTCGGTGTTATAGAGAATACGCTCTTGACTTTACCTGAAATAACATGGGCTGGAATACTTTCCATTGCCGAAAAACCAGAAATCCTAGACAATTACCCACAATTTCGATTCCCACTCTCCATCTATGGGCTAACTATCAAAATGTTATTTAGTGGATTTTATATTCAAGAATCATGGGATGGAAGGATAACGTATTATGAGCAATCTGGTAAAGAAGTAATTCAACGATTGAGAAACACATCTGTTGTCGCGGGTTATGAATATGCAATAAATAAAAGATTTAGAGAAGAATTTTTCCAACGAATGGCTACTATTCTCCATCATCGGTATAGACAAGAACAAGGTATCCCTATTAATCATAGATATATAGGATTAATTGGTATCAAATAAACGATTACCATAATATAGAGAATGTGAAAGCTATAAAAAGCTTCTATTCCCTAAATTAATCAAAACTATCATGGTGCGATTCTAGTAGGTTCTTCAGATTACGTAAGGGAGCTTCTACATCATATATAGTTTCCATGAAGACAACAAGCGGCTTGAGCGGTTTGTAGAGTCCCTTAAGCTCCCATAGGAGAATGTAGGTTACCTTGGTGCCACTCTCCACAGACTCGAAGTTATACGTAGTTTCCCATGGTGGGAAAAGTGAGGAGGTGGTCTTCCAAACAATCTTTTTGTTCGGCTGGTACTCAGTCACCACTGAAGCATTTTCCCCTCTTAGTAAGAAAAAGGCTCTAAAGGATTCATGTTCCGTCGTACCTACTCCTATAGATCCTGGAGAACTTTTCTCCGATTTCACAACCGCAGGGATCCACTTCGACAAGTTATCAATGTCAGTCATAAAAGCGAAGACCAATTCAATGGGCCGGTTGATGATCACACTACGCTCTATTCTTATCATCTCGGTATCTCTTTCTTCTAATAATACTATGCGAATATTACATCGGTTATGGTTTGAGTCTACCGTTTATTTTGCCTGTCTTCATTGCATTAAAGAAATTCATTATATCTTCTTTTGTCATGTTGTTGAATGGTTTCTGTACATGACTCTCCAAATTTGATAGCACGTATTTGTATACCCTCCGTGTTTCCTGCGATTTGCTGTTTGCTTCTAATGTATAGTAACTCGTTTATGTACTTAGTTATTAACTGCTCGTTAAAATTCATTCCATCTCTTGTAAAATTAGATGCCGATGAGTTCTTAACTCTTTCGTATAGTGCAGCATGTTTTTCAAGTTTATTTTCAGTTGTCGTGTTATTTAAGCTTAACTCGGTATCTGAAATAAACTTGATTTCTTCTTTGTTCTTCAGCGTCTTATCACTGTCATCAGTGACACCGAAACCAATTATTTCTGTTTATTCCATTTCTATACCTCTACTTATGGAGAGGCAAACACTAACATATAATTTTGTGCTAATAAATAACACGATTGTACTTTACATAATTCACCAATCTGGTGAACACACTTGTTTTCATTATTTTGTCAAAAAAGCGTTTACATCATTGATTAAAATTCAATTTAAAGCCTCAAAATCCTGTAATACTCTCAAGAAAGTGAACTTAAAATCTTTTATGAATGGTTTATCATTCATAGCTTTTAAAAATCTTTAATTCATCAGGAGTATAACACGATCTATGATCTTTCGGTTGCTATTTTTTTAAACATTTGTAGACCCTGGACAAATGCTCTGAAGTCCTTTAGAGTTATTGCGTTATTGACGGTTCTTATCAAACGATGTGGATTCAAGAAGAAATGAATATTTGCTTTTCTTGTGTATTTCATAAGCTCTTCTGGAGTAAAATTACCAAGACCGCGACTTTTATTTGGGACGACTCTAAATTCATCAGATCTTATTTTTCCATCCTTAACTGAATCCTCCCAAAGTTTAGATTTATAGGTATAATGGAAGACAAAAAAAACTGCCGAATCTAAAGGTAAGGAAGATGAGAACTTGATTGTTTGGTTAATATGATTTTTTGTTTCTATTGGAGCCCCAATTATAAATGTTGCAGTAGTAAAAAACCCCATTTCTTTTGAAAGATAAACAGCTTTTTTAATCTGCGAAATAGTTAATTTTTTGTCGTAATAATCTAAGACTTCTTGACTTCCAGATTCTATGCCAAAATTAATTGCTTCAGTACCTGCATCACGCATTTTTTTAAAAAGACTCCGCTCTGCTGAATCTGCTCGAGCGCCAAATATCCAAAGTCGAAGATCTAAATCATTATTTTTTATATAATCCATGATTTCTGTCACTAGTTTTTTCCGCATCATGAAATTATCATCAACAAAAGCAAGTGTTTTATATCCGTTATTAGTAATATCTTCAATTTCTTTTTTAATGTTTTCAGCTGATCGAAATGAACATTCAGGAATATGAGCATGTAGATTACAAAAGTTACACTTATTAACACATCCTCTCGACGTTATTATTGAAGTTAATCGCCCCTTTGCAATTCTTTTACCCTGCATAAAACCGTACTCATATTTATCAACTAAATGTCGAGCTGGAAACGGAAGTTCATCTAATTTCATACTAATTTTTTCAGGTTTTGTATGACGTATCCTTTCTCCTTCTCGATAATAAATATTTGGTATTGAAGACAAATCTCTTTTTCCCAGTATAGCTTCGATGATAGGGTTAATTATTGAATCTCCTCTTCCTCGAACACAAATATTTGCTTTATGGTCCAATAATGATTGTTCAGGTAAAAGAGTGCTATGTGGTCCTCCAATAATTATTGGAATATCTGAGTCGATTTCTCGAATAAGTTTTGCAATTGATTTAGAAATATTTTGTTCATGTGGATGACAATAAAGTGTCATGCCAACCGCCTCACTAGATTTAACAGCTTTTCTAATTGTGTCTTCTCTAACCCCTTCAGCATTACAGTCAATAACTTCTGCTCTACGACCGTTTTTCTCCAACATTCTTGCCAAATATAAAATTCCTAATGGAGGAAGGAGTGCACTTGTTGTAACATAATAGTTTGAAGCATATTCTATATGACCAGATGAGGGATGAATAAACAAGACTTTCATCTTTTCTCTATAGATCTATATTTAAACAAATATTTAGTAATTTTGTGTTACATTTAAATAATAAGATTATTTCATTTATGGAGAATAATAAGAATAATATTCATTTGAGAGGTTGAAAATGAAACGTGTAAATGTATTCACTTTAATTAAAATGTTTCATCCATATATTAGAAAGGTGTCCTTAAGTTTTTTATTTTTTACATTTTTAAAATTTCGAAATGAGCGCCCACATTGGTTTAATGGTCAAGTTAGAATTAATTCATGCTTTCCACCCTATCCATCAAAAGCTTTTGATCGATTTGTTGAAATCCTCATCAATAAACAACGAAAACCCCACACAATTAATCTTGCAATTACATCAAATTGTCCTTATAGTTGTCCGCATTGCAGCTATGGAAAACGCAAGAAAGAGGATCTTACAACTAATCAAATTCTAAATTTAATTAGAGAAATAAAAGATCTTGGCACAGCAATTCTTGGAATAACAGGTGGTGAGCCAATGCTTCGATTGGATCTCGAAGAAATAATTTCAGCTGCATCCCCTGAATTAGCAACAATCATCTATACAACTGGTTATAATTTTAATAAAAAAAGGGCTGAAAAATTATTCAAAGCTGGTGTAGGATGGATAATTGTAGGCGTGGAATCTACAGATAATATTATTCAAGATAAAGTAAGAGGGAAAAAAGGATCGTTACAAAATGGAATAAACGCTATTAAAATATGTAAAGAGGTAGGAATATATACTGCCATAAATACAATTGGAACCAGAGAACGAATTAATAATGGAGAATTAGATAGAATTTATAATTTAGCTCGTTCACTTGATGTCGGAGAAATGAGATTAAATTTTCCAACACCAACAGGAAGATGGGCAGGCTGTACTGATAAAATTTTAAAAACAGAAGAACTAAAATTACTCAAAGAGTTTCAAATAAAATATAATAAGAAACGATCAGGTCCAATTGTTACTAATCTTGCTTATATCGAATCTGAGGATATTATGGGTTGTAATTGTGGATACCAATGTTTATTTATCGATTCAGCTGGAGAAGTATGTCCTTGTGATTTGACTCCTTTAAGTTTTGGTAATATAAAAGTTAAGCCACTTAATGAGATATGGTTGCAAATGGAACAATATTTTCCACAACCTCGGCTAAATTGTCTAATGAGGGAAATCTCATCAGAAATTAAAACAGATTCATTTCCGATATCTCCAAATGAAAGTGAAAAGCTAATACCTCGATATAACAAAAATACGTCTCTTCCAATGGTACACAAAAAATTAAGGAGAAGAAACAATAAAAAATAATATTTTTATCAGGGTTTTGTTGCAATTGCTGCAATATACCGATGTGTTATTGGAATTCCTTTATCACTACCATATCGATTTTCGAATATATCTGCAAATCGATGTTTGATTACCTGATGGTAACGATTTTCAAAACAAAATTCATAACCAGCTGCAGATGCTGTTTTGATTAAACGATTCACCGCATCATTACCATTTTTTGCATAATATGTTTTTTCTCCTTTCCAGGAAGACAATACTTTAAGACCATTAATTTTCATTCTTCTGGTTAGAGAACCAGTAGTTGGAAGCCATCTTACATTCATAACGTGTGTTATAGCAGACGGGTATTCAGCAACTGTATAAATTCCAGATTTCACTACTTCAAATATTGTAAACAAACAATTGTCAATAATCCCCACCTGCCCATGTGGTTTAAGGATTCTTGATATCTCCTTTATCATCTTAAATGGTTTAGTGTATCCAAGCCCCCAAGCACATGTAACTACATCTACACTTTCCGAGGGTTGTTTATTTAAATATTCAAGTACGTCACTACAAACAAATTTACATCTAATGCCAAATTTTTGATTTGCAACTTTGAGCATCCCCTTTGAAATATCTACACCTGTAACATCACCATTTATTTTTTCAGCCATCAATCCAGTAATATATCCTGTACCACAGGCTAAGTCAAGACCTGTGCCATCAATAGGGAAGGAAAGTCCATCAAGCATATCTTTTGAAAATACTTGCATATGATTAGTCCAAGTATGATCATATATGCTTGAAACCTTATTGTAGCTTAAATTAGTTAAATCTGATTGATTATTTTTTTTGTTTAAATAAAGTTTACAGAGTTGCACTCCTAATTTAATCCAATGTTTTCGATGGAATTTATTTACTTTAATTTTAATTCTAGAATTCATTTTTAAATGTTATTATTCCAATCTAATTATTAGCTTTTCTGGAATTATTAAAAGTCTAAAAAATCCTGATTTTGCATTATCATTTGGAGAAATAACACAACTTGGAAATAATTTTTGTTTATCTGTAATGTCAAGTGACATTTTCTCCCATTAAGAAATGTTAGCAATGTCACTTGACTTTACATTAACAGAAAGATTTTTAAATTACAGTTTTTATGGCGGCGTACGGAAATATAGCTATATTTAAAAGAAAAACAGCAGTTGAGGTATATTGATGGTTAAAATAAATATTAGCATAGAAGGAGAAGATATTTCAGAGATTGTCGAAGAACTCTTAAATGTTGGAATCGGGCTTGTAAAATCCAACAGAAAGGAAATAAGAGAAGCATTGAAGATTTTGGCAGATGAAACACTAGATGTCATGATGGAACATAAAACACTAGAGAGAGGTGCACAACTATATAAGAAAATCAACAACGAGATCAATTGGACATATAAAAGAGATAAGCGATAATATTAAACGCTTCCTTCATACAAAATTAGATCTCTAACAATGTTCTAGAGCTCGTTGTCAACAGCTCCATACCCTCTTTTTTTACTAAGATATCATCTTCTATTCTTACCCCACCAAACCCAGGAATATACACACCAGGTTCAACAGTAAACACCATGTTTTCTTGTATGTCAACATGACTATCAGAGCCAAATCCTACTCCATCATGAACGGCAAGTCCAAGAGCATGACCGGTGGAATGAATAAAACGACCTTTGAATCTCGTGTTATCGATATATGAACTGACGGCATTATGTACGTCGCTTGTTTGTATTCCTGGCTTTATTGCATCGAAACCCACTTTTTGTGCCCCCAACACTGTTTCATACATTTCCTTTTGCTTTTTGTCTGCGTTTCCAAAGACAAACGTTCGTGTCATATCTGAATTATATTTTCGAAAACATGCACCAAAATCAAGCAAGGCAAAATCGCCTTTTTTTAATCTGGTATCACCATGGCTGTAATGTGGTTCTGCCGTATTTTTACTAAAAGAGGAAATAGTCTCAAACGCAGGTTTATCTGCACCTTGTTTTTGTAGGAGATAATCTATCTCTGCGGCTATTTCATATTCGTACATTCCTTCATGCAACATATCTGGTATTTTTTCCATAACTTTGTCTGATATCATGCATGCTTTTTTGATGAGCTCTATTTCCATTTCGTCTTTTACTAGCCTTGTTTTGAGAAGTTCTTCTGAAACATCAGTAAATTTGGATTTCTGAAACACGTCTTTTAGTTTACAAAAATCTCTATGTGAAAGACCAGTATAATTCACACCGACATTCTTGAGAGATGAAAAAGATGTTTTGATAATATTTTTTATGTCTTCTTTATCTTTATATATATGAATATCTGCTTTTGCTTTACTTGCACTTTCTGCTTCAAGTTCAGAAACTAAAAGATCAAGAGTGCCATCAGGACATACAATAAGAAGAGATCCTTCAAAAATCCCTTTTTCCAGGCCTGTTATATAAAAGAAATTGTCGTCGATAAATGGATGAGTGGCATTTTTTATAACAATTGCATCTAAATTTTTTTCAATTGTGTTAAAAATATTTTTGGCTCTATTTTTCACTAAGATATCACCAGATACATATATCGAGTACTTTTTACCACTAAATAATAAAGAAGAAGTAATTCTAGGATTAGTTAAGGTGCATCTAAGTTTTTTCGATAGTAGAAACTAGGCGATTCAATTGAGTGAGATCTTGCTTGATGTTTTCTACTTCTTTCATCTTTTCTTTTTCAAAACTCTTTAAAATGCCAGGTAAATCTTGTGTGAGTTTGTAAAGATGTACCGGTCTTCCTTTCCCCTTCTTTTTAATATCTCGTTTTTTTGCCCATCCTCTTCGCCTTAGTTCTTGCATAGCAACGCTTACTTCAGGCTGTCGAAGATCTGCCCCTTGCTCAACATCTGCAGAGCGGCATTCTTCAACCTGAGAGATATACATTAATGTCTTAGCAAGATTCTTTGGCATACCAAGCTCAGCAAAGAGCCGGACAGCTTTTGTATCCTTTTCATCCAACACAAATGATCTTCTTCGTTTCATGATTTCTCCTCATGAAATAAATCAATTCTCGACTATATATATTTTTCTTATTTTTCAAATTTTTGATAGATTTTTTTTATTGAATTTTCGACCAATTTTTATATGTAACTCTATTATTTAAATCTTTTTATTTTTAAATTGCTCTCTCTAAGCATCTTTTTTGCAAGGTCATCAGGATATTCGCCAGAATAAATAATCTCTTTTACGCCAGCATTTATAAGCATTTTAACACAAACAACACATGGTGTACTGGTACAATACAGTGTAGAGTTTGTTATGGAAACACCAAAGACAGCTGCTTGAATAATTGCATTCTGCTCTGCATGCAATCCTCGGCAAAGTTCATGTCTTTCGCCGGATGGAATATCCTTTTTTTCCCTTATGCAGCCTACTTCAGAACAATGTTTAAAACCTTTTGGAGCGCCATTGTAACCTGTACTTAAAATATGTTTATCTTTTACAAGTATGGCTCCGACCTTCCTCCGTAAACAGGTACTTCTCTTTGATACGACATGGGCCATTTCCATAAAGTATTCATCGTACGGTGGTCTATCATTCTCTACCTTTTCCAGCATTGTAATAAAATCAGAATCGACCTAGACCTTAATAAAATATTGATTTTATTAACCAACGGATAATAAAACACTCAATTAGGGTTATTTTATTAACCCATTTCAAGTATTTTATCAACCTCATTATGCATATCCTTCAATTTGTTGGTCATCTAATCCTACCAGTTTTAAGAAATCATCTCGTGTTATGAATCCTTCTCTAAGCAAATCAATGTATTTATCTTCCCTATTTTGCTGTTGTGGTATTGGCTCTATTCGTTTTGGTATTGGTTTAGGTTTCTTTGGTTCTTGTGGTCCATCTAGCGTTGGTACAGTGTTCATATAAACATTTTTTATATGTTCTTCTGAATGTCTTATATAAATCTCCAGAGTCTTTACATCTTTATGTCTACTTTGTGCCTTTATCTCCATCATAGATGCCCCATTCTCATCCATGTGTGTTATTAAAGATGCTCTAAATAGATGTGGATAGATTCTTTTTGTTATCTTTGCTTTTGCCCGTATTGTATATGCACCTCTAATCAACCATTTATGCTCATAGTAGCAATTTTCATTAGAAGCACGTTCAAGAGTCCATCCAGTATTTGTGCCATCTCCCCATTCGATGTACCAGGAAATAGGGTTGTTATCAGGGTCTACAGCACGAAAAGTATACCAATAGTCTTCTCTAACTTTTCCATTTGTCGCTCCTGAAATCGTGGGTGTTTCTGGAGGGCTGTTTGAGTCTACTGGTCCAAATGCATGAAGATAACCTCCATTATCTTGTGACCCGATATACACGGTTCCATCTTCAGCGATACAAGGCGATGACCTAATCCATTCATTGCAAATCAATTTTCTCCATTGTTCAGTACCATCAGGGTTAACAGCGATAATATCACCACCCTTAACACTACCAATTTGCGTACCAACATAGATGATTCCATCTGCTGAGATAGCAGGAGATGACTGAGTAATGTGTGCTGAACTAGAACCAACGGTAAAAGTCCATTTTCTTGTTCCGTTTGGATAAATCGCATGAAGTTTGTTCAAGCTACCAACGTAGATAGTGCCATCACTTGCAATTGAAGGGTTTGTTTCGGTTCCAGCCCCATATTTCCATTTCATCGTGCCATTGTTTGGATAAAGAGCATATAGATAACCATCAAAAGAACCAATATAAACCGTTCCGTCATCAGCTATTGATGCAGGACCTTTTATATAATCCCCTGTTTTGAACCGCCATTTTAGTGTACCGTTGGGATGCATAGCGTAGAAATATGTGTCACAAGAACCAACATAGACGGTTCCATCATCACCTATAACAGGGTCAGATGTTATATCATTGCCTGTTTTGTATTGCCATTTCTCGGTTCCATTCGGATTGGCTGCATAAATTCTATGACCCGTTTGACTATCCCACATCGTTCCGAAATAGATGGTACCATCTCCAGCGATAGTAGGAGATGATGCTATTGTACCTCTTGCGTTAAACTTCCATTTCCTGACACCACTGCTTGAATTAATTGCATATAAATAATGGTCCCATGAACCAACATAGAGGGTTCCATCTTCAGCAAGAGCAGGAGTGGAAGTAATAAAATTATAACCTGTATGGTATTCCCATTTCAATGAGCCATTCGAATGTATAGCATAAACATGCCCTTCTTTATCTCCAAAATATATTGTCCCATCATTTCCAATAATTGGACCGCCGTCCACACCCTCATTTGCTCTAAAACGCCATTTTTCCTGACCTGTGACATTAGCAGTATTATACGGGCTTCTACTTGTATGATGGGTGTCATGGCATTTCATCGGCCATGATGAATCCATAGGGCCTGATGATACAATTGTTTGCGGTGATTCTATAGATATTGTTACTTTATCTACAATCTCCATGCCATCATTTGAGTACTCTTTGAGCAACTTTTCTTTATAATACTCATACTTTGCATTGCTACCACTTGCATCAAGGCAGTAGAAAGTCAGATTATCTAACAACTCATCTCTCTCACTCTTAACAGCATTGAATCCTATAACCATAGGACTGACTGCTGAAACGATGAACAACAGTATAATACCAAAAACAAGAGTGTTCTTAACCAATGTTTTACCTCCCATACTAATATCTATCAAAGACGTGTTATATAAATACTACCCATTGGCAGGGATAAACAAATATATCAGAAGTGCATTATTAATATGGGGAAGAGTATGAGAAAGGACATACTAATATGTAGTATCATAGCAGTTGTAATACTTGTTCTGGTATCGTTTACAGGCGTTGTAGGGTATCAAACCACTAAATCTTCTACCATTGCCAAAGCATCACCACTTTTCAGTGTTAGAAGCAAGAGGGCGATAGATAAAGAAAGCAAGGATTTGAGTTGTGAGTATGTTGGGAAAGGAGAAGATATTAAGATACCAATTTTAAAACGGAATAATATAACGGCATTAATACAAAAAGTGAAAACTATCATTGGTAAAATAGATGATAAATCGTTCTATAGATGTGTTCAAATTGCCATAAATCAATTAAATATGAATCACAAGATGAAAGATGAAAAAATTACAACTTTAATTAACCAATTGAAATCAAATTCAAACGAATATAATCTTTCCGATATACACAAAATCAATAATGATATGATTTTAGATGGAATGCCTTCTTTTGATTGTTATTTCCCTGATTTTATTTTAGGTTTTATTCTATTTATTATTTATTGGGCGATAGTATGGTATTTGTTTATTTCTCCTTCTTTTCAAAGCCCTTGTTAGAACAGATTCTTCTGGGCTAAAAACAAAATTGGCAGTAATTATTAGGGAAACATCAGTTAAACAAATATATCAGTTCTGCATTATTAATATGAAGAGGGGGAAATTCATGGAAGGAAATAACCTCATTAAGAAAGGAGTAGTAGTTGCTGTTATTCTCTTATTCATTAGTGTGAGTGCTATTCCGTCAACTGGAACTAACGTAGTAGAAAAGTCATCTACCGTGTCCTTTGACGGTAACACCTTGTATGTCGGGGGTTCTGGTCCAAATAACTACACAAAGATTCAGGATGCGATAGATAATGCGAGTGATGGGGACACGGTGTTTGTTTATAATGGGACGTATTATGAGAATGTTAACATAGGAAAAACAATAAATTTGGTTGGTGAAGACAAGAATACAACAATTATTAATGCTGGTGGAAATGGGGTCCATATTTCTATCGACCATGTAATTGTAGAGAGGTTTACGATTACGAATGTTCATGGTTATCCTGCGGAAGGAATATCTGTTTCTAACTCCAAAGAATGTAGAATTTCTAAAAACATCTTTAAAGATGATTACATAGGAATCAGTGTTAAACATTCATCGGAACTCGAAATATCTTATAATAATATAGAAGGAGGTACGATTGGTATAGATATTCAGTCATCAAACAATAATATTATTAAGAAAAATAATATATATTCAAGTGGTTGGAAAAGTATTGACCTACGAGATTCCTCAAATAATAATATAGTTATTTGGAATGTTGTACATGATGCAGGTCTCTGTGGCATCATAATTTCAGGATCAGGTAACAATATAATTTATCGAAACGAGCTTAAAGACAATTACATAGGTATTAATATTGTGAGTAGAGAATTGGGTATAAAAAATAAGGTAATAGGTAACAATTTTTTCTCAAATGGTAAAGACGCTATTTTCGATGGGGAACCTTATACGAGATGGCTTAGAAACTATTGGAATGAGCCTAAATTTGGTCCAAAAATAATCAAAGGTCGAGTTTATTTGATTTATCCTGAATATGGTATGGATTGGTATAACTTTGACTGGTTTCCAGCACTAAGACCATATAACATAGAGGTGTGATGGAGAATGAATAAAAAGATACTCCTCGGTAGTATCATAGCAGTTGTAATACTTGTTCTGGTGTCGTTTACAGGTGTTGTTGGTTATCAAACCACTAAATCTTCTACTATTGCCAGAGCATCGCCATTGTTTAGTGTTAGAAGTAAGAGAGCGATAGATGAGGAAAGCAGGGATTTGGCTTGTGATTATATTGGAAAGGGAGAAGAAAGCATTTTATCAATTCCAAGGTTGGATACCAGGAGGGCATTGTTGATAGATAGAATTAGCAGAATGGATGATAAATCATACAACAAGCTTCTGGCTCAAACTATAAATTATTTAACTATCAGGAACCAACTCAAAGATAAGAATATTGGAAAAATAATTACTTCTATACATTATCTAAGAAATAACCCAGAGCAAATAAAAGAATATTTAATAATTCCAAGTAGAGAGAATGGCAATAGAAATATTGTTGAGTGGCAAGATTACACATTATATCGTGAATGGATACCTCGATGCCTAATTGAGCTTATTTTAGACATTCTTTTCGATCGGATGTGGTGGATATTCTTTTTTCTAAGCTGGATACCGGATTGTTCAAATTCATTTGTCTGTCCACCGTGATACGGAGCAAAATTACAGTTCAAACTTATCAAATATGAAATCTGTTCAATATACCAACTTTTGCAGTTATCATACTCTTTATCACAGATTCTTCTGG
>JAGLML010000159.1 GCA_023140035.1 Thermoplasmatales archaeon | reverse complement strand
TGTATACTAAATAGCTTCTTCAACCTTGATCTGTCAAATGTAGGGATATGCAAGAATTTATACAACGTGATAAATAGGATAGCTGTTAAAAAAACCACTATACTTATTTGGAGGATATATCTATTAAACCATAGATTGGGCTCTTGTTGAAAAATTAACAAAAAAATAAGGGCAATAAAGATGATTCTAATACCATATGCAAATGTCATGAATAACTTGGTTACTACTGGTCTTCCTTCTTTTACTTTTACTCCCATCCTTATCGCTGATGTTTTTGCACCTGCTAAATGATCGTGATAAACATCTTTTAGTCCTCCCTCAACAGCGTTATTAAAAACAATATGAAAAAAATATAAGAAACAAACAACGTAGATTATGGATGTAAAATCATTTGAAAACGTACTTGCTCCAGAAAGACAAATGAAAAAAAACCCGCCACCTAATATAAAATCTGAACCAAGAATTTTTTTCCCAAACATGTCATATATTCCGCCCAATGTAATAGCTAATAGTAGAAATAATATCGGAAGTGGAGTGGGAAAGAAAACGATTGTGAGGGCACAGGCACAAACACACGATAAGACGACGATAAATTTTGCATGATTTCCTGGTATACTACCACTGACAAGTGGTTTTTTAAGAAGATCTAGGGATTTTTTATCAACTTCAACGTCAATATATTCATTTAACACAAATCCAAAAATATGATACAGAATACCAATGAGAAGTAATATGAATAAGAGAAAAATGTCACGTTGGCCTATAACAAGTCCGCCGATTAAAGGAGCCGATGCTGTGCCCCCACAAGTCTGAAATCTAAAGAGGCGTAAATACTCAAGCATTCTGTTCTTTATGTTATTCATATTCTCCACAAGATGACGTTATTTTAATTGTAATTCAAAGTGTTTTATTTAAAAGGTAGGTTAAATCGTTGGCATCAATCTCCCATACATAATAACAAGAAACACACCCAACCATATTACAGGCAAAAAGATAAGAATAACAGCACCCTCATACCCGATATAACCAAGGAGGAGAAATGGTATTACCATGAACGCAAATATTTCATGGAGTCCTATGGCTCGCATTATTTTTTCACGATTAAATACTTTCATTGTGAGGACTCGTACTATAAAAAACACTGCGATAACAATTAGTGCTAGTACAATGTAAAACTGCCAGCTTTCAAATGGCATTAAACGAGCGATAAAGGGGAGCACAGTCAATGAGATGTGGGCCATTTTTAGAAGAACAATATAAACTATAAAACCCGTTGAAACGAGAAAACGTTCTCCTTCAACCCGAACTCCCATCCTCATCGGCGTACTCAATCCACCTGTGACATAATCATGATCCACGTCTTTCAACCCTGCTATGATATTATTGATTAACATCTGAACCATGGCAAGAAGAGCTATCACATACACGAAGAGACCAAGAGTAGTTGATACAGAAAAACCTCCATACAATGCAACAAAGAAAAGCATCAGAGCAATAAAATAATCAGCATGAGGGAACCGTTTTCCCCGATAGTCATATACTCCCCCGAGAGCCAGAGCTACCAGACTAATCGGTATTAAAATCAACACTTGTTCAAAGAAAAAAACAAGGGTTAGAATAAATATGAGAGCGACTGATGAAAATACAATTCCTTTTGCATTTTTCAATGATATCGAACCATCGACTAGAGGTTTCATTGCAAGATTTTTTGAAGTCTTGTCAATATCAATGTCACGTACTTCATTGAGTGTGAAAAGATAGATATGAAATAGAAAGCCTATGAGAAACAGCTCGAGATAATGATGGAGAGAAAGGGATCTGCCAATAGCTACTGCTGTGCAGACAGGTGCCAAACCTGTTAAAACGGCAGAGTGTATCCTTCCAAGTCTGAAATATGCCCTTATCTTTGTCCACAACATGACTTTCACGGTCTCTTTGTAAGATAATTATATATATATTAATATTAAGATAAATAGTTTCTCATAAAATCTTCTTATTTTCAACTAAAAACAGGTCATACCTGAGGTCTAATATAAGTGCCCCATAGCACTTTATTCCATGTTGAGAGCCAGATTACTACTAACACTAATACTATAATGGGTAAAAACGGATTAATGATCATATATATTGTACTTATGAGAAATATAGACGTGATCTCCTGAGCAGCTATGTAACGTTTTATTTTCTCCCGATTTGATGACAAGTTTTTAAACATTAAGAGTCTGACTAGGTAGTTGATAATGAAAAGAATGCATGCTATTAATAGATAATTCATACCAGCTTTTTCTAATGATAGGATAATCAGGATTAGTATAAACATAAAAATTTTTATAACTTCATTTAAAATATAGAATTTTAAAGTGTTTACAGCTTTTTCTCCTTCAAATCTTACTCCCAAACTTTTTGGAACGTTAACAATATCTGCCTCAATATCTTTGATATCAGCCTCAATTATATTTAAATACACACCATTTAGACCAATTACAATAGCAGAGAGAATAATAATAAAATCAAAATCCAATACAATTGACATACCTATTAAAACAGCAAAGCTAGCATACATTTGCCCTACTATATTTATGAACATATTTGACTTGTTGAATCTGTTGTACAGATAAACTAAAGAAGCCGCACACATGATAAATATTATCGTTGACAATATTCTTGGGGATGCGATTACCGAAATAGTAGACTCTGATGTGTATGACGCATAAAGTATAGATACAATAAAAATTAATGTAGCTGTAAATTCAATAATTTTAGCGGTTTTTATTGAAATATTTCCAGATACTAAAGGTTTGTGGGCACAATATTCGGCTCTTTTGTCAATAGCAAGATCCAATCTGTCGTTGTTATACGCACCCCCTACATGAGCAAAAACACCGGCAATAAATAGTACGATTACAATTCTTATATCTGTCTGCATGGCATTTAATTTTGCACTTAGCATATATGATAAGACAAAGATTAGTGCCAATATCTCGGCGTTAAAAAGACGACCTAACCGTAGATATTCTTTTACTCTTTCATTCACTTTAATCACTTATACTTTTTCCTTTACATTATCGATTGCCGTTTATTAATTAAAAGTTGTATTGTATGAATAAG
>JAGLML010000158.1 GCA_023140035.1 Thermoplasmatales archaeon | reverse complement strand
GAAAAAGTGATGCTGCTGGTGCAATTGCGGATGGTTTTACCCTTTCTCGGGCCTGTGAGAAAGATCTCCATCCTGATAAATTTTTAGAAGAGAACAATTCATATGGATTTTTTTCAGAACTAAATGATTTATTTATTACCGGTCCCTCAGGAACAAATGTAATGGATATTCAGTTGATCGTAGTTTAAAATTAACTATATCTTCTCTATAACTATTAAGCTTATTAAGTAGTATATATATAACCGTATAGATATCTATCAATCAAAAAACTGCTCCAAAATCAATATATAAAGATTAAAGATAAAAATTATAGTAGGAATGTAGCGTAAATACGAACCCTAAAGTATTTAAGCTGGTAAAATTAATATAAATAATAAAAAATTTATATAAGGAGATAAAGCATGTATGCAAAACATTTGATTAAAAAATCAATTATTGTAGGAATTATCTTCTTAACAGCTATAGGACTGATTTTTCCCAGTACTTTAGCATCAGTGGAAATGGGTCCTTTAGATGGAGTATGGACAGACAACTTTGAGAATGATGATGATGTCAATCTAACAAATTGCACTATTGAAGACAATGCCATTGTATTAAATAGAAGCACAAATGAAGTAGAATACAATTTTGCGGATGGTAAATCACATGAAGCATATAGTTATGTGACTCCTTTTTTCCTCCCACTCTTTCCTCCAGACTCCCACATTAAACGTGAATATAAACTCAGAGAGTATACTGGAGAAATTTATAAAATAAAACTAGATGACGGGAAATATTATTCAAGACCTTCTGTGGGATTGAAAAGATATGTCGTTCATCATTTCAGATTTAAGCTAGAGGCAGAAGCGGAGGACATTGGCAACTTGAGCGTCTATTGGTTTGGTAAAGCCACCAAGGACAGACAAATAGAACTCTACTTTTGGAAATACTTTTCCGAGAATACAATGTTTGGATTTTGGAGTCGATTAGACTATGATTCGTCTAACGGGACAGACATATCACTTTCTCACAACATAACCCACGATAATATAAAAATATCAGTAAACGAAGACAACTATTTAGATATCTGTGTTGTCGCCATTCCTAAATCCACCACTTGTACGTTATACACAGATTATGTGGAAATTATATCTGAAACTGAAGAAGGATATATGATAGAAGGATACGGAACTGCAACTACGAAGGACTATATAGAACCAAGAAACATTTCGAAGAACATTACCGATTTTTATTGGGATATACTAGCATGGGATGACTATACGAGAGGGGGAGCAACAGTAAAATATCATGTTTTATACGAAGTAAATGTAACAAATAAAACTTATGAAAAGATTAATGATAGTGATCTGGAGGGGAATGAAAACGGATTTACAGAACCACCTATATATCTAAACTCTCTTAATACCACGAAATATGATAAATTAAAAATCATGGCAAATTTATCTACCGATACTCATTTAGTATCTCCTAGGATTTTTAGCTGGGCTGTCACCTGGCAGACAAACACATCCAGGTGGCAGGATTTGTTCAACTATGATTTTAGATTGGAAAAAAACAAAGTGAATGTTTCAGGTGGAAATGTTAGCATAGATCCTATTACCGGTGATTGGCCAATGTTTGGTCAAAATCCACAAAATACGAGATCCACAGAAGGAAAAGGTCCAGATAGCGACGATTTTAATTGGTTCAGCGTAATCGGAGATGAAGATGAGGAAATTTTAAGTCCTGTAATAAGAGATGGAGTTCTCTATACTAGTTACCTAACATCTACTAAGTTATATTACATTCCTGATATAAGAGTGATAAGGGATGAAGAGTGGAAAACTCCTAATTATGAAAAAGATTTTGACAACGATAAATGGTTGGTAAGTTCTCCAGCAATAACTGAAGACTCTATAATAATATCAACAGGAGAAACAGACAATGAAGGGACTAGTAACTACGTCATTGCTCTTGATAGGACTGTTTTTAGCGAAAAGTGGAAATTTGTCTACGATGAAGATATATGTTATTCCTCTTCACCTGTTGTATATGATGATAAGGTGTTTGTAACTTCTTGGAGTGGCGATCCAGATTTTCTTCAATCTAATACAAATAATAAAGTAATTGCATTAGACTTATCACATGGCTCTCAATTGTGGGAGTATGATCTCCCTGCCGGCAGTTTTTCTACACCTGCAGTTTACAAAAACATCGTATTTGTCGGATGTAATGAGGGAAATGATAACAGTCTGTTTGCCATAGATGCTGAAAGTGGTGATTCCCTTTGGAATAAATCTGTTGGTGCGATCGGTCGAGCATCACCTGTGGTTCATGACGATACCGTTTTTGTTGTAAGTGAAGATAAAAACCTAGGGGTTACCGAAAGAGCGAAAGTTACGGCATTAATCGCTGAAAACGGTAGCATTCTATGGGAGCGCACAATCGGCAGAAAAATGTTATCTATCGCGAAAGGCTTGTTAGATCCCACGCGCACCCTCGCAGATTCCACCCCCGCAGCTTTTGCCGATGATTTGTTTGTTGCCTCTCCGGATGGATGGTTATTCGCATTAGATGTCAATAACGGAAGTGAGAAATGGTCTCATGAAGTTTACAAAAAGAATCTGTTTGATGATATACTCCTTGATTGTTCTCCAGCATATGCTGATGGGGTCGTTTATATTGGTACGCCATCAGGAACCTTTTATGCACGAGATGCATCAGATGGAGAGAAGAAATGGGATTTTAAAACGTTTGATCTAGAAAAACCATTTGATACTCCCCCTATAGTTACCTCACCTGTAGTCTCCAGCGGACTCGTTTTTTTCGGTGATAATAATGGGAAATTATACAGTATAGGAGAATTTATAGAACCTGATCAAGAAATAGAAGGCAGTATTACCTCTATTCCCATTAAATTACCTCAAGGTTATTGGTGGGATAGATTCTACGTACATGACAACACCTCTTCAGATAGCAGTATTAACAGTATTACATATAGCATTTTAGATGAGGATAAGAATTTCATAAAAGAAATTCAAAACCGCAGCACCATTGGAGACATAACCACTGATAGAACCATTAGACTACGTGCTGACCTTTATGCAAAAAATTTGTCAGTAAATCCACAATTACG
>JAGLML010000157.1 GCA_023140035.1 Thermoplasmatales archaeon | reverse complement strand
GATTAATATTAAAGTTATCAAATACCAACATAAGTAAATTTATGCAAATACTTGTTATTGCCAATAGGATAACTGTTTTTGTTAAGACAGATATTTCCTCTGGATAATGTATTGATCTCGCCTGATCTTGATCAGACATTAAGAGTTGTACCCAATCAGATGGGGTTAATGGACATGACTCTTCTTTCTTCGTCATTTCACCACATTCCAAATGCCTACTACCTTTATAACCCTACTTTTACCATGTTACATAGGGTGTTTACGTTGAAAAAAGGCGATCTAAGTATGTCATCAATCTATACTATCCTAAGATCCCCACCACAGTCGGGACAGCACCTCATTGATACATAGAATAATTTTTTACATTTAACGCATTGATATTCAATCATAGTGCCACCCCATATCGTTTTTATATGACTTTATAGCATGTTATATTTTGTTGCTATTGTTATATATAACTATCCTGTCAAAATATCAAAATGAAAATATATCCTTATTCCCCTACAATATGCACGTTACCCCTAGTGTTTACGTTGAAAAATTTTGTTTTAATGACTATTTGTAAGATACTCTGAATGTTTATATAATTTTTTTCCTTCCAAATACACTTTTTCCAAGTATTTATAAAATTCTTCTTTTTCCCCAGGTGTCTTATTCGACAATAGGTTATCTATTACATTTCTTATATATTCTTGTTCTATTTCCATTTTTTCACTTCCTTTCATCTCTGCTATGTTATTACATAGCACTTCACTTTCTTACACTAATGTTTTATAAACCTATTGTGTAAAAATGTCAAAATGAAAAAAACGATGTTCTACGGACACATTTTAAAAGAAAAAGAAGTTACAGAGTCATAGCTTGAGGGAGAAAATGAACGAAGAAAACGTCTACGGTAAAATGACTGACTCTGAAAAACAAGTAGCCGAATATTTGGATAAACTGGACATCTCATGGAAGTTTGAATATCCTGTTTTTTTAAATGATGAAAAAGAAAGACCAAGACTTTGGACTCCTGATTTTTATCTGCCTGATTTAAACATTTATGTCGAAGTGTGCGGTTCTAAGAATTTTGATTACGAGTATAGAAAACACAGGTATTTTGAGAACAAAATCGACGTAATCTATCTTCATCTGTATAAGGATAAAATAGAATGGCAGGATCATTTTAAAGAAAGGCTGATGGTCTTTGTAAAAGAAAGGCTTCCAAGATTGAATAAGATGATGGATTTGGCTTTTAAAAAATAATCTAGTTTTCAATCCCTTTTTATCCTCCACCAAAACAAACACTATCTTTATTTACCAAAAAACTATAACAATGTGGGGGTCATTTAAGGGATTGAATTCTTAGCCAGATTCATTCCTCCCACCTTGACCCCTTTCACAATATCTCCTTCTGTAGAATATTTTTAAAAAAGAAGTAAACATAATTGTGACAGATGTTGCAATAAATATATAGGGGAAGATATTTAAATGAGATAATTGTATCTTATACAGAGAATTTTTAGTTTGGGAGGAAAAAAATATGAAAAAATATTTGTTAAGCAAAACATTGGTAATAGGAATAATAATCCTATTTTTTGGAGCGAGTGTTTTACCAAGTATTAGTGGAAATATTCAATCAACAAACACCTTTTCAAACGGATCGGGTATTATACCAAGTGTAGATAGAGCAAATGAAGTAGAAAGTGAAGCAAATCCTGTTGAACCCCTAGACTTGATAAATCCATTTTTTGACATATATGAGGTCATTGATTTTGGACAGACTGCATGGGGGATGACCTCTGCAGATTTTAATGACGATGGCGATATTGATTTCGCAGTTTCATCTGCAACCTCTCCATTTACTCAATCAACAATTTCTATCTTTTATAACGATGGAAATTTAGAGTTTACGCAGGATGATGTTTTTACGTTTTATTATTCCTACATAAGTGACTTGGACTCCGGTGATTACGATCTTGATGGCGACATTGATTTAATGTTTACATATTCCGAAAAATCAGGCGCTATTAAGACAAACGGCATTGTGAATATTTTATACAATGATGGAGTAAATAATTTTAATGATTATACAATGGTTGCTAGACATCTGCCAGCAGGAGGAGAGAAACGGATAAATCCCCAAATTACGTCGGCAGATTTTGATATGGACGATGACCTTGACTTTTTAGTGGGTGATAACAGTGGTAAGGTTGAAATCTATTTAAATAATGGTTCTGGGAATTTCACCAGTGCAGGATTCATCAATGATTGGGGCAAGGTAAGCTGGGGTCTCACCTCAGCAGATTTTGATGGAGACGGTGATATTGATTTCTTAGTTGCAGCTCACGATAATCCAGGTACAGGTATCGGCTATATTTATCTCAAACGGAATCAGCTGATTGAATCAAATCATACAATTATATTTGAGCAGGGTCCGGGGGAACTAATCTCAGAGACACCATTTTTAATAATTACCGTTAGTTTAATCTCACTTGATTACAACAATGACGGTGCTATGGATTTTGTCACAGGGGGAGGTTCAGAGACATATATTTACATTAACAGAAATGGAAGCTTCGAACAATTTTTTATCTGTAGACTCCCCCCATCACCTGAAGGTAACGCTGAAGATCTAAAAGAAGGTGCTATGACTTCAGCAGATTACGACAATGATGGTTATACGGATCTTATTACTGGAGGGGATCAGGGAACAGTACGTTTGTTAATCAATAGGCACACTCTTGCAGTTATCACAAGACCTAAGAGAACATATTTGTATATGTTTGATGAGGAAAAATTCCCCATATTTCCATACAATGGAGTTCTTATAATTGGAAAATTTACAGTTGGAGTTAAAGAGTTGGTGGAATTAGAAAAGGTTGAATTTTATGTTGATAGAGGGTTACAGGAAACTGTTACTGCGCCTCCATATAATTTCAGTTGGACTTGGAAACCGATATTGCTCTTCAGAATTAGACATACTTTGAAGATTGTTGCTTATGATTCTGACGGAAATCATACCGAGCATGAAAGAAAGGTTTTGAGATTCATCTAAAAACTTGTTTATCATTAAAATCTAGAGAATCAGCATTTTAGATGAAAAAACCAAATCTTTGGGTTTTGTGGGAGGATAAAAAGGGATTTTATT
>JAGLML010000156.1 GCA_023140035.1 Thermoplasmatales archaeon | reverse complement strand
CTACGTATGGAAAAAATATAAGAAACAGCCTGAAGAAAAACAGGAGGAAGAAAGTTAATTTATTTTGCCTTTGTATTTTATTCCGTTAAAGATGGGTGCCATTATTTTTCAAAAACATAATTTAGAAATAAAATTGGAGAAAAAGAAGAAATGGATTTTCCTAAATCCTATAAATCCCTACGGAATGCTCCTGTTAACATTGCATGATGTTCGAAATCTTCAACCCAGTCAAACTCCTTATCTATTTCACTTTCAGATGTTTTCTTTGCTCTTTCAGCAAGGTATTTTTTCTGCTGTTCTATCAATTTTGAAAGAGGAGCAAATCGTTTTGCTTTAACAACTGGATAAAATGACGAAGAATCCACTCCATCCATCGTCCGTATTTTCTCTCTTAAAAAGTTATTAACTGTTACGTCAGAATCAGCAGCAACATTCATAATGATATCTTCATCCCCCAGAGAATAAGAGACATAGATTGGGAAAAGATTAAAGGGATAATTGTAGTCTATCAGATAATTGTAGATTTCGCCGTAATTTTTTGGATGAGTATAAATCCTGATGACATACCTTTGAATGTTATCTGGCTTCTCTTTTGGGATAGGGAAAAAGACCGGTTTCATAAGCGATATAGTTTTGGTATGGTGAACATCATCACATTTGGCAACATTTTCTGTAAGAAAATGGGCGATGTTGTCCAGGTCTTTAACATCAAAAATTACTCCTACGCTCATCATTCCTTCTGTCTGAGTGGCATACAATGGTGTAACTAAATCAGTTGATTCTTTTGCGATTTCGTTTTCAACGTAATTCCATACCTTATTTAAATCCATTTTTGGATACAATCTTGCAATTATCATCATATGATTGTTCCTCCCTAGTTATAATATACTTGGGTTTGCCTGTATAGCTATTTATAATATAAGTGTTTTTGTACAAGTTCCTACGGGTTTCTACAAATAATTTAAGTACTAATTATATTGTCTAACTATAAATTTATAATCTATCTGATTCTTCGAAAATTCGTTCTTTTTGTGCTAACCAATTTAGATAATAAAATGGGGGAAGGATATCCAATAAATATAGTTTTGAAACATATAAAATCGTGTCAACCGGTAACATTATATTCCTATAAACCTATTACGGTAAGGTACTATGACCTCATATTTTGAGGATTGAAAATAGTACAAATTTTAGGTGTGGTATCATGTCTGATGTAGCGGAAGCTAGGAAAGAAAACAAGGAAATTCTCCCTGAACAAGCTGAAATTATTGAAAGATATGGCAAATATCTCCGCGGATCAGGAATAGCTGAAACAACATTAGCTAACAAAATCAATAAAATCAGTCAATTTGCTCTTAAAATAAACAAACCTTTTAACGACATAACTCGGGAAGACCTGGAAAATTATCTTGATAACCTCTATTCTGAAATCAGTGCAAGAACTGAAAGAAAATTAAAATCATCCACACTTTGCATTATGAAATCAGAAATCAAACAATTTTTTAGATGGTTAAAAAACTCAGATGATTATCCTCCTATTGTCAAATGGATAAATACAGGAATGGCTATTCCAACTGTTACAAGATGTTTATTCATCTCCATTCACCCTTCCGCCTCTTTGAATCAATGTTTTACCACAATTGGGACATGTGATATCGCCCAAACCTCTGTCCTTAACATTATCTTCATTTCTTTTGCTAGAAAAAGGACGCCAACTACATGTCTTGCATTTAATGTGAAGCATACCTTTTGCCTCCTTAAAATCTACAATTTCATAATGGTTATCTCAGTTAATCATGCATAACTTACTTCAACTCGCCAATTTCCGTCTGCCTCAATGTCTATGTAGTGAATGCCAGGTGATGCTCCTGTCCATCCTCCCACACTTACTAAAGTACTGCCATCATAGTTACTGATTTCATTTACCAAAAGTTCTTCTCTATCTCCTGAAATATGATATAACCATATTATGAAGTTACGAGAGCCATCATGATGCATTTTGAACTTAACAGCTCCTTTTCCACTTTCAAGCATAAATGGCGAAGGAACATCTGCTCCTCTGCCTGTAAACGTCTGTGGAAGACTAGTTGCTGAGGACGGATTCGGTTGCTCTATGTCTACTTGCCAACTTCCATCTGCAGTGACATCTAATAAATATCTGCCTGGTGAGGCACCTGACCATCCTGTTGTTACACCAACTATTCCACTACCTGAATATGAACCAATTTCATTAACTAATAGCTCCTCTTTTTCTCCTGTATCTGCGTTATAAAGCCATATGATAAAATTTCGACCTCCATTATGAGTCATGTGAAATATAGCTATACCTTCTTTGAGATTGAAAGATGATGTTACGTCATCTCCACTACCAGATAGGGTAATTGGTTTCAGGGGTGGAGCATTAACTGATATAGTAAGCGTATCTATTCCTGCTGCCCCTTTATTATCTTGTATGGTAAGAGTTACAGTGAATGTCCCACTTGTGTCAAAAGTATGACTTGTGTTTTGAATATTTGATGTACTGCCATCACCGAAATCCCAATGATATGAAACTATAGTACCATCTGGGTCTGTACCAATTCCATTAAAATATACAGTTAAAGGTACTTCCCCACTTGTTTTACTTGCAGAAGCTGAAGCTGTTGGAGGGTAATTTGGTGTTACGACTATAATCATAATAGATTCTAAATCAGTTAAACCATCATTATCAGTAATAGTAAGTGTAACATTATATGTCCCTTCGCTTGTAAAAGTATGGGAAGGATTTTGTAATGTTGATGTACCTCCATCACCAAAATCCCATTCATAGGAGACTATACTTCCATCACTATCAACCCCAGAGCCTGTAAAAGACACGGTAAGTGGTTGGGGTCCACTCATAGGACTTGCAGATGCAGAGCAAAAAGGGGATTTCTTTTCAACATTAACTTGTTCATTACAACCGCTTAAAAATCCTACACTAATTACCATCAAAACAATTAGCAATATTGCAATTTTTTTCATAACCTTGCCTCCTTTGCCCCCCCTTTGAATCTTCTTATATAATTTAAATGTTCTGATTATTTTTTATTGGCAACATCTGTTACACGATATTGAAAAAACTGGGGAGAAGGGATGGGAGGAAAACGGAAAACAAGACCC
>JAGLML010000155.1 GCA_023140035.1 Thermoplasmatales archaeon | reverse complement strand
GGAGAGCGAGATTCATACCGATAGAAGAATCACCGGGGGATGGAGTATATATTGGCACGTCATATTTTGCAGCAGTAGCAAGCACAGAATAATCGGATTTTGTGCCTTTTGCTGCTAGTTCTTCTCCAAGGAGACGATGGAAACATGCAGATGAAACTGTTTTCCCCGGAGAAAAATCTTTACTAACTTTTTGAACAAATTCATCTGTTTTGAGCAACGTTTCTTCAGGCAAAAAAATGTCATAAATCCTGACAATCTTTTCTTTCAACAAATCTACGTCGTTGACTCTAAAATCTCCTTGATGAACGGGCAGATCAAGGGCAAAATGCATATCATGATACAAATTTGCACCTGTAGAAATAATAAAATCTATCAGCCCATTTTTTATAAGTTGGTTGATAAAACCACCAAGTCCGGCTGGAGTTAACGCACCAGACAGGGTGAGACAAATCGTAGCATCTTCGTCAATCATTTTTTCGTATATCTGACATGCTTCAGCAAGTCTCCCGCCATTATATGCTCCTGAGTTAGTATAATATTTAAGCAAATCTACTACGCTTGTGTTTGGGTGCCTCGGTATTCCTGGGTAAATCCTTGTTTTTTGTAAAAACCTACTTTTTTTCATGTCAATTTTTACTCCTCTAAAAACACTGCGGCAGCTAGGACTGTCGTCCATAGACCATTTTTATCTCCTCTTGCTGTTTGTGCAACGCTTTGTGTTCTTACAAATCTCCCACTCATTTTATACTCTTGTTTTCTTTCATCCCATGCTTTGTCAGGATCGAAGTCCAAGCCCAGGGTCATGGCGAGCATTGTCGCTGCTAGATCTTCTGCATAGTCTCCAATTTTTTTATATGATTCACCGAAGCTATGGCGCTCAGATATGTATCCGTACGAATTTTTTTCTCGTGGGGTAGCAGCACCTATCGCTGCACCAATCAATCTGTTCGGTTCATTTGTAATATTTCGGGACATTACACAATATGTTATTTGACCCGGGTTAAGTAGTCCTATCCCTTTTTCTCGTGAAAGAATTTTACAATTTGGTGGGATGATACTAGAAACACTCACTAGGTTGCATTTTTCTATGCCTGCGCCACGTAAAGCTAATTCAAAAGCCTGCAGCTCGTGTTTATGCTTTCCTACGCCCTTTGTAAAAAATACCTTTTTCGGTACCATATTTCTTCAGAAAATAAATTTCAGATTATAAATATACCTATCTATGACTTGGGTTCTTCCTCCTCCTGTTCCTCTTTTGGCCCAATCTGTTTCTTAAGAAGATCCCTCATTTGTTTTTGTACATCTACCTGCTCTTTTTGGACGGCAACTTGTTCTTGTTGATAGGGAGTGATTACGTTGATTTGAACCATATTTTCAACCAGGTTTTTTATCTCTTTGTAAGGATGAACACCGTGCAACTCATAATAACTTCTTGCTCTTGGTGTTTGCACTTCTTTACCCCCGCCGAATATCCCTAAAAACCCAGCTTTTTTTGTACCCAATTCCACTCCCCCTGCAGCAAACGATTGATCGCTGCCAAGACCAAAACCAGATTGACTGATAGGGATAATAGTACCAAAACCAAAAATTTGTCCCAATACTCCTTGTTTTGCATCAATATCTGTTATCTTGTCGTATCTAAGAGTTCTTTCCCTTTTTGTTACAACTCCTCCTTTGAAGATTATACGGAGGTTAGATATGATGTATTTATGTGATCTGCGATACAATTCAACAATCAAGAAGCCAATAATTGATACAAGTATGGTGTAATATGGAAGGACAACTCCTGAGATGTCTTGCCAGTTTTGCCAAAAGATCAAACCAACCCCTCCAGCAACAACTCCAAGATATAAAAAGAAAATACGCCAGCGGATCGTCAGCAATGAAGCAATTACGCCAACAATCAGCAGGACAACACTCCAAGAAAATATGATTTGGATGAATCCACCAAACAAGGTGTCTCTCCATTCTGAAAAGTTTGCAAACCATCCTATTAGTACGCCCCAAACTATTAGAAATATACAAAGTGATTGAAGGCTCATAAATGATAGCGGATGTGGAGACAGTATTTTCTCCACGTGTTCATTTTCTAATAGATCGTTTCGGTCCATCCTCAACCCTCAATTGCTTCATCTTTGTTACGGTTTTAAATTTATTGGTTTTATATTTTAGCAATAAAAACACAACTACAATTGTAGAAAGAACCATGACAAAAAGAGAAACAGTTCTTAAATGGTCTATTGGGAAGAAGTAGAAAACTATACGCATCAATATATATGACAAGAAGATAGTTAGGTAAGGGAGATGCCTCCAGTACCTTGGAAATTCGTCTGTAGTTTTTATAAGTAGTATGATCAGGTGAGTGATAAATAGTGCCACAATTGCGATAATGGACAGCCATCCAAAGATTGAAAACAACATCGTATACCAATTTGTTTTTAGCAAAACAGAAATATAGGATAAAATATAGGCCATTAAAAATAATATCAAGACGTAGAGTGGTTTATGTAATATGTGGACTTTAATATTCTGCAGATCGTATAGCATGTTAACCTTTCTTCGTTTTTCTTCGCCGATGTAGCTTGGTCGTATGCCCATTCCAAGGAATATTAGCAGCATCAAGAATCCTAAATGTGCTGGATGCAATAAATCGATGTTTGCTAAGAAACCAAAAAGACTTTCTGAGAATGCATAGAGGTTTGTACCAAAGTTTATCATTCCTTCTGCAAAGGTATGCTCTATAGATTGTGCAATATCAACACCACTGCCTTTTATCAAAAAAAAGCAGATGAGAAGGAATACTGCAGGTATAAAAAAGGGTCCTATGAAAAGAAAGGAATTTGACATCCATTCAAACATTCCTTTTTTTTCTTTTTTTGGTGCGACTTTTCCATAATTTATACTGACGTAAAAGTTTGATATGCCGCTTTTTGTCAATGTATATCCAAGGGCATGACATATTGTCTGGTATAATATTCCTAAGAAATTTGTAAATCTGCATAACGGTTTATGCCGATCCCATATTTTTGAAAGTAGATATTTTTGACTTTCGATAAATACTAGTTGGATAAACCAAAATAGTAATACGCCAAACAAAGGTGCCAGTGGCGCAAAAATAACAACATCCACAGGTGAAACAGTCATATCTCTCCACTTTGATAGACAACCTATTGTATAAAATCTTTTTTAAACTATTGGCTTCATCCCGTAATGGATAATTA
>JAGLML010000154.1 GCA_023140035.1 Thermoplasmatales archaeon | reverse complement strand
CACTTCCCACTTGAGTTAATTTCCAAGCAAGACTTATTATAATAATAGCAAGGGGAAATTCGTAGGCAATCATCGTTGCCATTTCTCTCTGAGCACCAATAATGGCATAAGGGGAACCAGACGAAAAACCACCTATAACCATAGCAAGTGATGGGAACATTAACAGATAAAGAATTAGGATAAGGTCTCCACCCCATGACATTATTGGAGGAAATCCACCGATTGGTAAATAAATTAAAATTGATATTGTAGCTACCAAACCTAAAAGTGGCACAAGGTTAAATATCCAGGGTATGGCGTTTTCAGGCACAACATTCTCCTTTGTAAACAATTTTCTGATGTCCCTAAAAGGCTGTCTAATCGGTGGACCAATACGACCTTGCATATGAGCCGATATTTTACGATCGACACCCTTGTATAATAAACCAAAGATTATCCCAAACAACGCAACAACAATAGTACCAATAATAAGTCGTAAGACAGTCTCAGAAAGTCCCAAAATATCCATTAAATCACCTCAACTAATAAGAAAATAGCCAATATGATTACAAACCAGAGAACATAATCGCTTGTGTTTCCTGTATGCATTTTTCGTAAAAGCGTGTACAATCCTTTAAGGTTTGTTGTAAAACCCCAGTAGAGATTACTAGCTTTGATGTGCATTTTTTCTTTTGGATACTCAGGGTTTCCGGAGAGAAATGATTTGATCTGTTCAGTATCTTTTTTGTATTCCTTTTTACCTAAACTTCTAAGGATGTATATCAATAGAAAAGTTACAACTATTGCAATAACCCAGATAATTGGATTCCAAAAACCGCTACCTGTCTCAATTGTGAACATTTTAGATACCTCCTACCACAACCTGAGATATATATTCTGAATATCCAATCAGTGCATTTGCTGCTGGTTCAACAAGATTATTTATGATAAACTCCGGGAACAGACCAAATATAACGATGATACAAGCAATAATCCCCATGGAAAATAGCATACTTTTTGGGACCTCCTTAACATCTTTGAACTTTGGCAGTTGTGGTCCCATAAAAGCAGAATAAAATACCTTAACAAACACTGCTAGTAATAATATACTACATAATATTGCTACAATTGCTAGTATAGGATTAAGTTGAAACGTTGATTCATATATCAGTAATTTAGATGCGAATCCATTTAATGGAGGCATACCTGCAACAGCAAGAAACCCTATGATGAAAAATACAGTTGTATATTTCATGTTTCTTGCTAGTCCACCCAATTTATCAAGTGATGTTTCCTTTGTTGCATAGTAAATGGCACCTGCAACGAGAAATAAAAGACCAACGTCTAATGCATCATTCATTATGTGAAAAATTCCACCATCTAATGCAGTTTTACCGTAGGCAGTTCCTAAAGCAACGATGCCTGTGCCAATCCCTAGAAACATGTATCCTAATTCTGCAACAGCACCATATGCGATTAATCGCTTGAAATCAGTCTGAATTAGCGCCATGATTACGCCGATAAGGATCGATATAACAGCTAAAGCTACAATTAACCATCCAATGAATACATTCACGGGAATACCGAAATTAGCTATTTTAGATAAAACATTACCATATAAAGTGAAAATAACTCTGAACACACCGTATAAACTGGCTAAAGTGGCACTGACCAGTATAATTGATATTGACGAAGGAGCGCTGCCATACGAATCAGGTAGCCACATATGCATAGGTACAATTCCTGCTTTCATTGCAAGAGCAACTATCAACAAAACAAGAGCGATTTTATCTAAAAAGGTGTACTGTATCACGCTTGAAAGTAGTGCAATATTTAACGCATTGTATTGACCATAGAGCAATGCTATTGCAAATAAGACAAACAGTGCGCCCATTGCACTAATTACAATATATTTGAATCCGGCCTCGACTGATTCACCCTTATTCGTCCAAAAAGCTATGAGTGCACAGGAGGCAATTGACGATATTTCAAGAAATACAAAGAAGTTGAACATATCGCCGGTGAGAACCATACCAAGCATACCAGCAGTTAGAAGTAAGATAAGGCTGTAATATTTGTCTAGACCCGTATTTTCTTTCATGAACGACCATGAGTATATTACAGCCACAGTTACCAATATTGAACTGATGATTGCCATGAAAATACTCATGGCGTCTACTTCAAATAATATCCTTACAATTGGATAAGTAAGGTCTTTAGCGCCAAAAACATATGTTTTTATTCCAGTAGTAAGGACATCCGATGCGAGTAAAAAAACAAGGAACGCATTCAAAGCAAGAACAATGATAACAAAGATATTCCTTAGTTTATCATTAATTCTGCCGACGAGAGGGGTTAAGAATGCGCCAAGAAGAGGAACAGCCACAACTAGTGCTACAGTATAATCCGGCACATTCATTCCTTCAGCCTCCTTACTTTTCTAACATCCAAAGTTCCATAATGTCTATAGATATGCATCACAAGCGACAACATCAACGCAATAACAGCAACGCCTATAACAATGCTAGTAAGTGTCAATGCCTGAGGAACTGGAAAAGCCATAACTCCTCCAGGTGAACTCGTATAAATCGGCGCAATACTTTCTTTTCTATACCCAAGGGTTATTAAAAACAGGTTGACCCCGCTTTCAATAAGTGTTATCCCAATGACCATTTTGATCAAGTTTCTTTTGAAAATAAGTGCATATAAGCCTAAAAGGATTAAGGCAGCAACTGCAATATAAGGAATATTGAAAATCATTTTTTATCCTCCTTAAAACTAGTAGCCGCATATGCCATAACTAGAACAATTACAAACAATCCGACAATCACTTTCAAACCGACTGCAAAGTTCATTAATGGGAGTACACCCCCCGTGTTGATATCTGCAAGCCCAGAACCAGTGGCTGGAATGGTTCCAAATAAGAAATTTGAACCAGTTAAAAAATTATTGAAAAATGCAGCTCCGAAAACAAGTCCCAATAATGCAATAGCGATAAATCCAATTCCTCCTAGACTTTCAAAAACTGAAAGTCTTTTTTCTTTTATTTTATCTAGCGTCCATTTAGAGCCAAAGGCAACAAGGATCATTGCACAAGCCGAAGCTGCAATAGCGCCGCCTTGGAAACCACCTCCAGGAGTAAGGTGACCATGAGCAATAACATACAACCCATATATCATAGCAAAAGGAAAGGCAATACCAGAAATAGTCCTAACAATCTTTGACATTTTAGTCATTTTTGAGCCTCCTAAAAATCATTATAAC
>JAGLML010000153.1 GCA_023140035.1 Thermoplasmatales archaeon | reverse complement strand
TTTTGGAGCCCCGGCAAGTTCTACCGAAGCGTTGGCGATGCAGATATTGAGACTGTAACTCAGTATGTTAGAAATCACCAACTGCAACAAATCTCTTTGGATGACTTTCCACATCCAGCCCTGCCAGCCACATGAAGCTCAGGCATTTATGCCTGAGAGAATGTCACTAACTATCTCTTTGGTGTTTACAACGTCTGCTATTGCCATAAAATTAAAAAATCCATCTGCAACAGCAAGTCTTGATGAAACGGATTTAGATCCATTAGTTGACGTTGCTGTTACTTTTGAATTGCGACAAATACGATCCCTTGAAAAACGAGACGTTAGATACTTTGCAATAGATAAAATTGATAAGTTCAGCGACCCTGATTTCTACGTTAAAGTTTTCATTAATGACCTTGAATTTGTGAGTACTATTTGGGATAATACTACATATATTTCCAATCCAGAATGGTCAGCAACACTTAATGTACCTGATGAAGAAGAATTCGTAAACATAAAAATTCAACTATGGGATTGGAACCCTAGCATCGATAGACTCTGCGATATCAGTAGTGATTCCGGAGGCTATCTAGACAGTTTTGATGTAGAGCTTGTTTATAGCATAAAAACTGGCCATTGGTGGGGAGACGACTATGCATATTATGAACCAGCAATGTTTGACCCAAGCGGTTATGGACGACTCAACGGATGCGACGATAATAGCATCTATGAAAACGATCGAGATTGTGAGATCTGGTTTGACATTTATCAAAATGATTTTGATGGTGATGGAATCCCATATTGGACGGAGGTAAACGTCTATGGAACAGATCCCGAGATAGATAACTCAGGAGAGGATGCAGATAATGACGGTGTTCCAATTGAGTGGGAACACAAATGGGGCCATTACTACAGCCAATGGTGGGATGAACATTTCTGGAAATATGATCCATTTGAACCAGATGATCATACGAATCTGGATCCCGATCAAGATGGATTAGACAACGTTGAAGAATATCTTACATCTCAATGGAATTCTGATCCATTTCGAAAGGATATCTTTCTTGAATTAGATCAAATGGAAATGGGGCCTAACGGTGAAGGGTCCTTTGTACCAGATTTATCAAAGGAATTGATGATTGGAGCATTCTCGAAACATAATATAGTGTTTCATATTGATGATAACGGTGAAAAGATACCATTCGACGATTCGACCACAGATCACGAGTTGCAAAATTTATACTTTAATTATTTCCTTGACGGTGATCCTAGTAACTGGAAAAGAGGGATTTTTCATTATGGTCTTGTTATATATCATTCCGATCGGTATCCAGGTTTTGTCTTTTCAACCACAGCTGATGAAGAACACTATATGTTGGATAGTATTCAGATTTCAACTAAGTATCATGATGTCGATCCATTAAAATTTCCATTGTATAATGCGTTTAGACGTAAAAGTTTTAATAAAGATTACCAACGAGCATTGGTCTATGCTGGTGCAATAATGCATGAAACAGGACATATCCTTAGTATTTTTCGCGGGAATACCCCAGGATGTGATAACCAAGATAGTGTATTTCCTAAGAGAGATTGGTGGAAATTTCATAATTACCGAAGCTGCATGAACTATCATTATACTTATTATTTAGTTGATTACTCAGATGGTTCACGGGGTAAAAATGATTTTGATGATTGGAACCGCATAGATCTAACATTCTTCCAACGAGACATATGGTAACATTAAAAGTAAATTTGGGAGCTAAAAATAAGAAAACAAATAAAATTAACGACATGAAAATTAAATTTTTCTACCGTTTCACTTAAAAAATAATTAGGATATTTCGAGAAACAATTATCTTTTTATTAAAAGGAAAGCATCCCAGCCAGTTGGTAAGAAAATAGGAGCCGGATGGTGTATCCTTTTTTCAAGAATAATATCTTTGTGTGAATCAATACATTCTAAAATAGCATCTTTGGCAATATCTAATTCTCTAACAATGATAATACTATGTTTTTTAGCATGTTTAAAAATATGGTGCAAAATCTTTACTTTAGGATGTGAACAACTTGAAATAATTATCACATCAAATTTATTCGTAGGATAATTTGCCCCATCTCCATGTTCAATCTTTATTTTGTTATCTAATTTGTATTTGTGGATGAATTCTTCCGCTAATTTTACAGCTTTAGGATTTTTGTCAATTCCTGTAACGTCTATACCAGATAGTTTTGCAAGCGTTATATCTGTCATAGGATATGCTCCACACCCAATATGTAAAACTTTTTTGTCTTGTGAAATACCAAATGCTTCGTACTCCATTTTATATTCAGATTCTATTGATTTTTCGTATATTTCGGCAAATTTATCGAATTTATTGGACAGAATGTCTGCAATTCCCCAGAAATAATTTGATGTTTTCTTAATTAAAAAAATCAACAGTTTCCCTATCACATTTGGCTTTTTGGGTTGTGGGTCTACACAACTGCCATTTGTTGATTTGATCATTTTTTCACGTATCGAATACCGTTTCCATATTTCTAGTTGTAGTTTTGACAATTATAATTAATAAACCTGGCAGTACTAATTTACGGTTGTAGTATTTTTCTAGCAAATGTAAGATAACCTGTATGACCTAACATATCAAAACTAGGCCTGGTGCCATGGATGGAAACAACCATTTCTCGTTGAATGTTTTCAAATGTTTTTATCTCAATGAAACTATGTTTTCTTAGTTCTTTAACTGTTTTTTCAACCTGTGAGGTAAGTGGGGAGTACGAACCGAAATACCCCCCTACTTTCAATGCATTCCATGCATTTTCTATTGCTTTCCAAGGATTAGGTATATCTAGAATTATTGCATCTAATTCTTTTTCTTTTATTTCTTTTGTAATATCTTTCAATTTTGTGGTGACGTATTGTCCCAATCCAGCTTTCCGAATATTTTTCAGAGCATGTTCTATAAAATCTCCCCTGACATCATATGATATTATTTTTCCATTGGGCACTACAGCACTTGCAAGAGCAATTGTTAGTGAACCAGAACCTATCCCGCCTTCAAGAACGTGCTGTCCTGATTCAATGGAGCAATTAATAAGTATGTGGGCAGCATCTCGAGGTAAAATAATCTGAGCGTGACGATGTATGCTTTGTAATTTATCTTGTAGCGATGGCAATAAGATCCAAAATTGCTTATTTCCTATCTCTAACTGTTTTCCATATTCCTTTCCAATAAGACTACTTGGGTCTAGCACTCCAACTCCTTTGATTTTATCCGTCTTACTATTTGTGTCAACAATATATTTTCTAAAATTTGAATC
>JAGLML010000152.1 GCA_023140035.1 Thermoplasmatales archaeon | reverse complement strand
TTCATCTATAGGATCAGTTAAAAGACAGAGAAGGCCATCTTTTCCCTGCAATCCCTTGATGATTTCTTCTTTAGATAAAACTCTATCATATGGATTGACTTCAACGTCGAATTCCTTTCTTAATAACTCCAATCCGGGTTCAGGAATTTTTCGGGTAACAAATATTTTCATAGGTACTCCCTTAGCACGTCTCTTTAATAATGAAATGATTATTTAGGTGTTTCTGGGATGATGAGATCTATAGCTCCTCTTTGACGGTTTCAAAGCAGGCAAAGGTTACGGTTTTTCCAAATCCTTGGAATTATCTTAATCTATCGACAACCAACTTTCCAATATCCTCTAATGATTTTCTCACTGTAGTTCAAGGAGTACTTGCAATTAGCAAAAGATGATCTTCCAGCGTCCGCTGGTTTTAGAATGGGAATTGAAGATACATCGCTTTTTTCCAAAATACCTGGAAAACTATGTATGTAGGTCACTCCAAGTCTTTTTATTGAGGGATCAACAGTATTCTGCTTTATCCTCTATGACAAGCTCAAAAGGACAAACATCCAATGAGAATCTGATCACTAGCTCCAATAGATCAATTATGAAAGATATCCGGATTGTATTTAGGATTGTAGTGAAAGAGGAGTTCTTCACTTACCTTTTTCCCATAGTGTATAAAGGTCAAGAACTAAAGTCTTCACCGCCTAATCCTTCCATTTCAATCGAAGGTCTCTGGAAAAATCCAATATCAATTTTCTCCCAGTCATTAGTATCATGTTCCCCGTGAGAACCATCTGAATAATCGAAGTAACGCAATGCGAAGTAATCATAATTCATGCAACTCACATAATCGTTCCATGGAAAATCTGGCGGATTGCCGTATCGAGCGCTCGTATTATCGACCCCGCCCGAATGATTACCCATGAAACCACAGGTATGGCCCAATTCATGCATGACCATCATAGCTCTTCCTATTCTGCGGACCCGTTGAGTAATGCCAAAATATAATTGTTTAGCATAGAACTCAGTACTACTGGGAGTGGTCATAAAATCATAATAATGTTTATAGTCATGTGGATAGGCAAAACCACCGCCATGTGCTGTAATAAGATAACGGAAAATACCCTTTCGTTCATCAGCAAAGTTATTTTTATAATATTCTGAGAAGTAACCGGTCTCTTGACCATATGCTCCCTGCGGAATAAACGGTATTTCTTCGCCACCACCGCCCATGCAGCCATCATCTATATAGACAGTGATGCCATGTTCATTAAATCGTTCCATCAACATCTGCTGAGCTTCCTCTTGAAAAACGTTCTCTGTACCGTCATAATTCGTTTTCACGAGTCGCGGTCGTGTTATCGGAAGAATCCTTCCTCGTTCAATTCGAATTTCTATTGGTCGAAACGGTGTTCTCTCCATATAATCTGCTTCAATGTAAATATCAGGAGTAAACGGATTTGCTAACCACTTTGACATAAACCATTCTTCAACATTTTGCAATCCATCATTATCAGGATCGAGATATGTATGATTCTCAAATGTGAATGGATCATAACCCCATTTCCATTCCCATACTGTAGGGATGCCATCAAGATCAGGATCAAGGTTTAGATCATTGACTTTTGGATCAGTTTCTAAAACATTCACCTCAGTCCAATAGGGTATTCCATCTCCATCATAATCGGTCTGACGAACATTGAACCATATCTCAAAATTGGATCCATTAAAATGTCCATAGCCATCGCTGTCATTAAAATAATCATCCCCTCCCCAACGACCGGTTTTGAAATCATAGATAATATGGAAACTCTCTGCTTCTTTTTCAGTCTGTCTGAATAATTTCTTTTCTATATCTATAATCTTAAATTCGATTTCAACCTGCGGTTTTTCTTCCTCAACACGCCGAAAAACTTCATTATTGATATAATCGGTATCCCATATCTTAAACTCTTTTGTTGTTCTCCATTCATGTCCATCAAGAACAATTACATAATCAAATATAGGTTTTTTCCGCCATCCTATCCCTAGTCGTAATCCTTCAAGAATACTATAAATCTTGGCGTTTTTAATGGGTAGTCTATCGACTATATTTAATCCAGCATTCATCATATGATCAATAATGCCTTTCCTTCGAATTCTATTTAATTCAAAAAATACGGCCTGTGTTGTCAAAGGGCTAATTCTGTCATCGATCTCCTCTAGAATTGGTTCATCTTCTACAACTTCTTCGCCAGCAAAATACTCAAAATAAACAAAAACACTAGAAACAATTAAACAGGCTACAACTAATAGTGTCACTCCGATTATCAGTTTTTGTTTGTATTTTAGATACATTTTCTAGTCACTCTGCATGTTTATGAATAATATGGTTTATAATTTATATATAATTATCGGCTATATTTCTAAAAATAATAATATATTTATTATTAATTCATATTTTTAACAAGATAGACCAATATTTCATTCATTGATGTATCACTGGCATGTGTCCTGCCAATATCAACAATTTTTCCGTTTATTGAATCAATCTCGGTTTCCTTTCCCCTTTTAAAGCTTTGGAGCATAGAAGAATGATTTTCAGAAGTACTTCTGATTACTTCCTTTGTTTTTTGAATTGTATGTTGATGCAAGAGATTTATTCCATTAGCCTTTGCAATATTTGTTGATTCTTTACACACCTTTTCCACATTTTTTTCGAGTATTGGATTTTCTAAGAGATACCCATTTTTACATTGGAAAAATGTAGTTAAAGGATTAATGCTCGAGTTAACTATTGCTTTAATCCATATCTCTTTGATAATACCCTCACTAACAATTGTTTCAATGCCAACCTCGTTGAATAAATCTGCAATATGTTTTATGCGCCCCGTTTTCTTTCCATTTAATTCTCCTAAAACAGTCTTACCTTTTCCAGTATGCCTAATAAAACCAGGTCTGGAAAAAAAGGCACCGTGAGTGGTGGTACCGGTAATTATTTGTTTGCTATCAATCACTTTCTTTATAATATCAATGTTATCTAACCCATTTTGAAGAGATAAAATAATTGTATCGTCATCTATAATTTGCATAGCTTGATTTATTGCAGACCTAGTATCAAAGGATTTAACAGTTAGAACCAAAAGATCTGGAGAAAGGGTAACCTTATTGATTGAATCTTCGGCAGGTATTTTCACATTTAACTGTGTTTTATCTTCGATATTTAGGCCATTTTTCCTTATAGCATTCACATGAGAAGTTCTTCCTATTAACATCACATTATTTTTTTTTGAAAGTAATCCACCAAATAATGAACCTATTGCTCCTGCACCCATAATGA
>JAGLML010000151.1 GCA_023140035.1 Thermoplasmatales archaeon | reverse complement strand
CAGCAGCGCCTATATTTATTTTATGTCTCTGACCGGCTAATTTTGTAATGCGCATCATGTCCCAGCTGGTTGATGTTAATGATGAGCCGGCAGACCATATGCCCCATTGGGTAAGAGGATAATATAGATCAGTGGAATCACCCGCTCCATCGTAGGGGACAGGCCACCAATCGCTACCTTGATTCATAAATTGTGGGAAAACTTGGGTAAGGTAAGCTGCATTGGCATCACCGCCACTGGCTGTTATGTCAAAAACATCGATTTTAATTGCACCCCACTTTGGACCTAGCAACATGACCTTGCCAAATTCTCCCAGATCAGGATCATCACTATATATTTCTGTAGGGTCTGCAGTACGCTTCAGTGTTTTTGTCTTTTGAAATACCTGTTTTACCTCATCCTCATAGTCACTTCCATCAACAGCCACAACCGCAAGATCTGATGAGACCCAGTTATTTGTTGCAATTTCAGCTGCTGCCTCAATAGGATCAGCAGGAACAGTATACTCAGTAGCAACTTCACCATGTGAAGTTAAATAATCATTCCAGTCTTCCAGTAAATAATCTGTAGTATCATCAACAACTCCACGGTCATCTCCAGTTTCAAAGTAATCGGTTGATGTGTCATCTCCATCATAAACAATGGGTGCTAGATATCGGTCACTACCTTCTAAATAGTTACACGCTGGTATAGATGCAATATATCCATACTCATCATCGTTGCTATCTGGATCGTTGTTAATAGTAAAAGTTTTAGTCATTGGCGTAATCTGAGGTTGAGGTATTGGACCTGGTGGAGCAGGAGCACTTGGATCTAAGGCAAATTCAAGATTATATGCACCTGAACCATATTTATAATATTTCCACCCAGGTGGATCCGGTGAGTCAACCCATCCGGGAAAGATCTCTATTTTCGCTTTCCATTCTCCTGATACGTCAGCAGGATAGAGAAGTTCATCATCATAATAATACTTTTCATAATGTACTAACTCTTCGCTTGGATTGTACAACAAAATATCAAAATCAGATAGATCAGCAGTGTCTTCCATTTCTAGATTAAAATGAATGCCATCTCCCATATCTACATCAAATCTGTACCAATCATATGGGTCGTCCATGTCAAGATATCCGCTGTAAGTATCTGGAGTAATGAGATAAGCACCAGTAATGTCATTACTTACATCACCACCGGAACCAGCATCGTTTTGGTCTGACAGGTCAACATCAAACGAATACTGACCACTACCTCCACCAGCATAAGTGATCGCCATATAATAAAAGCCAGTATATTCTGCAGTGAAAAATACAGATTCCGCCACACCATTACCAACGTTTGAAGAAGAATCTTTCAGAGTCTCTGTTTCATCCCAAAGAGCAAGATCAAAATCAGCAGTTCCAGGCGGAGTCATAGTGATAACAATATCTTGACCGATACAAACCGAAAAATCGAACCAATCTTCATCACTCGAATCAAGTTCACCGGTTACCCCTCTCCCTGGTGTATTATCAACAAGTTCACCAGGATAAATTGCAGTCGAACGAGTAAGCGAATCACCGGCATCCTTTCTAATTCCTACATCATCGTTGTTACTTCTATCAAGTGGTGCAGGTTCTGGATCTAAAATGTATTTTCTATCAAGTATAAAAGGCCCAGGATCTACCACCGTATCATATGATTTATTGTTAATAGATCTATACGCTTCTACAAGAGATTTTTCTTCAACAGTGTTTTCTACAGAGCTTGCTGGAACCAAAAACATTGCCCCCAGGAGTAGCATGGTTAATACAACAGCCTCTATTCTAACTTTTTTATAATTCATATTTTTTACCCCCGATTCTATTAAACATTATATGTTACTCTATTATATATATGTTTCTCTTAATATTTTGTACAAAATGGTACAATAGTCAAGCTGTTAAGCACTAGTAAAATTATAGTACAATTAGTGTTATTTGCCTAATATATATTTATTAAAATCTATTTATTAGAACTCGGTGTATTTAACTAATATGCCGCATGTTTAAAATTTAATGATACAAATATAAACGAGATTGTTTTATCTATTCCCTAATTTTATATTGAGTAAAAACAGAATTGAATGCTTGCAATGCTACTTTTAAAGCATATAAACGAAGTATTTGTCACTAAATTTATAAATAATTTTTTCATCCAAAGAATTAATTATGCTTGCTACATTTGTATTAACTCAAATAAGCGCGTATGTACTTTATATTCTTCTTCCTCTTTTGGCTCTGTATATTGGATACTTAATTATAACCAAGGCTTTTACTGATATGGATTTTACTTCATTTGAAGCCATAATTATTGTTTTTGTTTCATTTTTGCTTGGATCAGGAATAGTTGATGAATATATCGGATTTAGCTTTTCTAACATCCATCTTTTCGTTTATGGCAATTGGATAGTTGGCATAAACACGGGTGGTGCTGTAATTCCCATCCTTCTTAGTATCTATTTATCCGTAAAAAATAAACTACAACTATCAAGAATTTTACTGGGAACAATAATTGTTGCAGTTATTACTTACTTTGTAACTGAACCAATTCCTCAAAAAGGCATAGTTGCTAAGTTTCCTTTTTGGCTCCTTCCCGTATTTTTCGCAAGTCTTGCTTCAATAATTTTATCATGGAAAGATAAACGCAAAGCGGCTCCACTGGCATACATTTCTGGAACAATGGGAGTTTTAATAGGAGCTGATTTTTTACATCTAATAAGTTTGATAGAAACTGAAATTCAAACAACTAGAAATGCAGTTATTGGTGGAGCAAGTGTTTTTGATATGGTATTTATAACAGGGATACTAGCAGTAATTGTTGACGGTATTTTGATATATCGAGAAAGAAAAGGTTAGTTGTTGAAATAAAGCATATGTAGATGACCTAATATTTTTATCAATTCCTGGAAATGTAGCTAAATGATTATTTGTCATATTATCTTTCGAAATACTTAATAAACACCTAATATTTTACCTGAATGTTTTATATCCCAATAAGAGGCTTAAAATGGACGCTGAACCTATCGAAGTGATGAAAAAGGAAAAAGACGATTTTCAAAAAAAAGCAAATGAATTCAAGAGAAAAAGAGATGATTTGCACGAAAAATCAAGGAGTATGGCTAAGGAAAGAGATGACATAAACGCCAAAGTAAGGGAAATGAGAAATCAAATAAGTGAACACAAAAAAAGAAGAGATGAATATAACGAACGGGTGAAACATGCAAAAGAGCAGAGAAACGAAATTATCAGAAATCACTTCGATTTAAAGAAAAAAATTAAGGATCTAGAAAGGGAGAGATCATCTGCTTCAGGTGTAAATCTAAATAGCCTTAA
>JAGLML010000150.1 GCA_023140035.1 Thermoplasmatales archaeon | reverse complement strand
CTCTCTTTAAATTTACGCCTTAATCGTGAAATAGTATGCCTTGAAACTCCCAACTCTCTTCCGACATCGCTATCTGATAACTCGGGATAACTAGTCAAGATACAATAAACATTCTTCTCAGTATCAGAAAAAACCACATTTCCTTCACTTCCAAATTTAACATTTTCAAATTCAGTTTCTATTTCTAAATCCAACCCAAAACCGTTTCTCAACAAAGGTGCAAAATCAAAAAAACGGTATATTTTACTAATTTCAAATGGGAACACCACCATATTTGGATACTCCTCTTCTAAAAGCCCGCGTCCACCAAATGTCTGCGTCCTAATGTCGTTGATTCTTCCAATAGTTGCATAATCTTTTGAAAAACTCAAAGAGAACCCTTTATCTTGTTCACCAACAGAAAAAAATATCTCATCAAAGACTTCAATGGCTTTTCCAGTTATTTCAACTCTTTCTTCTAAAGGGATCAATGGGCTAAAATTCGTATAAATTACAACCAACATTTCACACCCCATACTCTGAAGTTTTGGAATTATGAGTTTTCTGAGATATTCGTTCTCTTTTAACCTATGTCTAATCGATGTGACAGTAGAATGCTTCAAATCAAGTTTTTCGGAGAGTTGTTTGTCTGTTAGTTGAGGGTATCTTACTAGACCGTAGAGCATGAGCTTTTCTTTTTTAGTTAATTCAGACTTTTTCATTGTTTTGAGAATAAGTATTTTGAATATAAATTTTTTTCTCATTTTACTGAAAATTAGCGAAATAATCGATAAACAGAGTAAAATCTCTGAGTTTTTTTATCAAATATATAAAATTATTGATATTATTCGTTATTATGATATTTTCTCCAAAAACTTTATATTATATAAATTACATAATGAAACATACTTAAGTATTGGAGGAGCCGTTTTGGTGAAAATCCATATAGATGATGCTAACCATGAAGATATTAGAATCAATAAACGTCGTTTTAGATTTTTGGTTAATATATTAAAATTTGATTTGGTCGGTTTTGTGGGGATAAAATCATGATTAAAAAAGAACAAGTTCTTTTGGAAAAGCCAGATGTTAAAAAAGCAGAGGATGTAGAGAAAAAAGCTGGAACGATTGAAGTTTTTGTTATGGGTAAGAGTTACAAGGTTCCTGCAGGTCTTACGATAATGAAGGCTTTGGAATATGCTGGTTATAGGTATATTAGAGGTTGTGGTTGTAGAGCTGGCTTTTGCGGTGCGTGCTCTACCATTTATAGAATAGAAGATGAACAGAAACTCAGTTTTGATCTGGCATGTCAGAAGGTTGTTGAAGATAAAATGTATCTTGTTCAGCTTCCTTTTGTTCCTGCAACTAAGGTAGAGTATGATATTGATAAACTTGAGCCGACTGAAAGTACAATTTTAGAAATTTATCCCGAGATTGCTCGATGTGTTTCTTGTAATACATGTACAAAGTCTTGTCCACAGGACATAGAGGTTATGAAGTATATCCAGAGAGCAGTTAGAGGAGAAATCGCAAAGTGTGCGGAGATATCTTTTGATTGCATTCAGTGTGGTCTATGTGCAATGAGATGCCCTGCTGATATCAAGCATTATCATGTGTCGCAGCTTGCTCGAAGATTACGTGGAAAATATATTGATACAAAATCAAAAAACCTAGCTAAACGACTAAAAGAAGTCGAAAGCAGAAAATATGATAGTGAAATTGAAAAGCTAATAAAAATGGATAATAAAGGGATACTGGAGTTGTACAAGAATAGAAAGATCGAGGCAGAAGAGAAAGGTCCTGGGGGTGATTAAGTGAAAGTTACAGATGGATATCCGGAGTACATGATGAAATCTATAAAGCTGGTAGAAGAAAAACGAGAGAAAAACATGTCTAAACCAGTTAAACCAATGTCTATGAAATCTCGAGAGGACGTTCTAAGTAAATATCATCCGGATTATATGAAAGGAACAAAAAGAGAACTTAAAGTTGGTATTGATAAGGGAACAATTTTGTATAATGGTATAGTGGATCTTCTTGAAGCAAAACCTGTTCTTGATCCAAAAGATGTTGATCTAAGTAAGATTGATTATGATGTGGATTTGCTTATTATTGGTGGTGGCGGTGCTGGCACTGTTGCTGCCTTGTTTGCCTATGAATCTGGCGTTCCTAAGGATAAAATATTGATTGTTACAAAACTCCGTCATGGTGATGCAAATTCGATGATGGCTCAGGGAGGAATTCAGGCTGCTGATAGACCTGAAGATAGTCCTGCATTGCATTATCTTGACATCTATGGTGGAGGGCATTTCACTAATAAACCTGAGCTTGCAAGATCACTCGCACTGGATGCCCCAGGAATAATCAGTTGGCATGAAGAACTTGGAGTGATGTATGACCGACACGAGGATGGCGAATTCCAAGAATTATCTGGAGGTGGAACTTGCCGCAATCGTATGCATAGCTGTAAGGATTATTCTGGTATGGAACTTATGAGAAACATAAGAGACAAAGCACGAAACTTGGAGATCCCTGTTTTAGAGTTTTGTCCAATGGCTGAATTACTAATGGATGATAAGGGGCAATTAGCGGGTGGTGTTGCCTTCAACCTAGAAACATTTGAGTATTATGTTATTCGTGCTAAAGCCACGATTCTGGCTACCGGTGGCAGTGGTCGACTTCATCTTGCAAATTACCCTACAACGAATCATTACGGAGCTACTGGTGATGGTCTCATTATGGCGTATCATGTAGGAGCCAATCTTCTTGATTTAGACACTATCCAGATACATCCAACAGGGGATGCTTATCCTGAACCACTGGTTGGAATACTATCAACAGAGAAAATTAGAGGACTTGGCGCTATACCTTTGAACAAGAATGGAGATCCATTTGTATTCCCATTAGAGCCACGTGATGTTGAATCAGCAATGTTTATCCAGGAATGCAAACAAGGTAAAGGCATTGTAACGCCCACGGGAATGCCTGGAGTTTGGCTTGACTCGCCTATGGTTGACATTATTCATGGAGAAGGGACCATAGAAACGAAACTAGCTGGTGAGGTAAGGAAGTTCAAGCGATTTGGCATTGACATGACAAAACATCCGATTCTTGTCTACCCAACCTTGCATTATCAGAACGGTGGGGTGGAGATCAATGAAAAAACTGAAACCAAAATACCTGGATTGTTTGCCGCTGGTGAAGTCTCTGGTGGTGTGCACGGTAAAAACCGCCTGATGGGAAATTCTCTCCTTGATTTTAACGTATTTGGCAGACGTTCAGGAATTTACGCTGCAAAATATGTTAAAAAAGCTAAAATTGGGAAACTCACGCTGAATCATCTTGATAAATATAACAAAATGCTGGAGCAGGCAAA